>NZ_JBEZMO010000010.1:37866-262495 GCF_040652655.1 Streptomyces sp. NPDC048191 | reverse complement strand
GTCAACGCCAAGAACGAGGTGTGGCTGGACTTCAAGTCCGATGGGGCCGGCATGGGCCGCGCCACCGCCACGCACACCTGGGCCTTCCGGAAGGGTCAGGCGTCCTCCGTGGTGATCCACAGCGAGCCCGGCACCAAGGGCGCCAGGGTGGCCTGCTTCACCGTGCCGTTCGGCGGAGCGTCGTAGGCGCGGCGGCCGGCCGTACTCGGGACGGCCGTACACCGGGACGGCGCCCTTCCCTCTCCTGACGGGGGAAGGGCGCCGTACGCGCGAGCCGGGGCGTGAGCCGTGGGCGCGATAAGAGCGCCGTACGGTCAGGCGGCTATCGGGGACCGCTCGGCGGCGGCACCGCCGTCCTCCGCCGTGCGGCGGGCGACGAGCCGGTCGAGGCCGAAGGCGCCAGAGCCGGTGAAGACCAGCAGGAGGTACGACCAGCAGAACAGGACGGACAGTTCGCCGCCGTTCTGGATGGGCCACAGCGCGGCCTGCTGGTGGACGTCGAAGTACGCGAACGCCATCGAGCCCGAGGCGATCAGCGCGGCCCCGCGGGTGCCGAGCCCGAGGAGCACCAGCGCGCCGGCGACCAGCTGGATCACCGCCGCGTACCAGCCCGGCCAGGTGCCGGCCGGGATCGTGCCGCCCTGGGTGCCCGCCGCGCCGCCGAGGACGCCGAAGAGGGACGCGGCGCCGTGCACGGCGAAGAGCAGGCCCACGACGATGCGGAAGAGTCCGAGGGCATAGGGCTGAGCGGCGTTGAGACGTGCGGACATGAGGGGTTCTCCTCTTCGGTGTCGGTCGGGCCGGCCGGGGACGGTGGTGCGGATGGCCGGTCGTGGGGGCGGCGGTACCGAATGGAGGACCAGGTTAGGTCTACCTAACCAGTGCTTGCAAGTTCAACATTTGGCCACATCGGCATCCGGAGGCGCGACCGAGCGCGCCGACCGCCCCCGCACCTCCAGCCCGGCGAGCAACTCGGCCGTGGCCTCGGCAACCGCGGCCACCGCACGGTCGAAGACCTCGCGGTTGTGGGCGGCGGGAGCGCGGAACCCCGAGACCTTCCGCACGTACTGCAGCGCGGCGGCGTGGATGTCCTCCTCCGTGGCCTCTTCGGGCAGCACGGGCGGACGCAGCGTCTTGATACTCCGGCACATGCCCCCAGTCTCACGCAGACCGCACCCCGGTGGAATGATCACGCCGAAGGCGGCCACCGACTCCCGGGGCCGACCGTCGAGAGGAGCAGCCTCATGACCACTGCGCACACCGTGGCCGTCCTCGGCCCCGGCGGGACCGGCGGCCTGCTCGCCGCCCTGCTCTCCCGCTCCGGCCACCGCGTCGTCTGCCTGGCCCGGGAAGAGACGGCCGAAACCCTGCGCAGCACCGGAATCACGGTGCACAGCGCGCAGTTCGGCGAGTTCACCGCCCCCGTCGAGGCGGACACCGAGCTGCGCGAACCGGTGGACGCCTGCCTGATCGCCGTCAAGCACACGACGCTCGACGCGGCCCTCACCCGGGTGCCGCCCGCGGCCCTGGGCGACGCCCTCGTCGTACCGCTGCTCAACGGCGTCGAACACCCCGCGCGGCTCCGCGCCCGCTACCGTCCCGACCGGGTGGCGCCGGCGGTGATCCGGGTGGAGTCCACCCGGGTCGCGCCGGGCGTGATCGAGCACGGCAGCCCGTTCACGGAGATCGACCTGGCCGGGGACGGCGTGCCCCGCTCCCGCCTCGACGCCCTGGCGGCCGCCCTCGCCGCGGCCGGCACGACCGCCCGTGTGGTCGAGGACGAGACGGCGTCCCTGTGGGCCAAGATGGCCTTCCTCGCCCCGTTCGCCCTGCTCACCACCCGGTACGCCCTCCCCCTCGGCGAGGCCCGCACCCGTCACCGCGAGGAACTGCAGGCCCTGGTCGCCGAGACCGCCGCGGTCAGCCGCGCGTGCGGTGCCCCCGCCGATCCGGCCCGGGCCCTGGCCCGGTACGACGCCTTCCCGCCCGGCGCCAAGTCCTCCATGCTGCGCGACGCCGAGGCGGGCCGGCCGCTCGAACTCGACGCCATCGGCGGGGCATTGCTGCGCGCGGCCGACCGGCACGGTGTACCGGTCCCGGTGACGACCCGCCTGGTGACCGAACTGCGCACCACCGCCCACTGAGGACATCCGTCGACTCAGCAACCACTGGACGGCCACCCAACGGTGATCAACATGCCGGTGGCCCGGCGGGCGGCGCCCATCACGGCGTCGCCCAGCCGTGCCGGGCCCGCGACGAGCAGCGCGACCGTGCCGAGCGGGACGGTGGAGCGCCGTCGCCGGGCACTCACCCTCACCGACCGGGGGCACGAACTCCTGGCCCGCACGTGGCCGGCGAGCGGCGACCGGCGGGCCCACACGTTCGCGTGAACCTCACGACCGAACTCGCCACCCAAAATCGAACAGGCGTAGCATTGCCGTGTGGCTACGACCTTTGAGTTCCCCAGCGACCTCCTCGCCGGTCAGGAGGAGTTGCATCAGGTCCGCGCCGAGCTGTCGGCTCTGCTCAAGCGGCTGCCCTGGTCCGTCGAGCCGCTCGACGGCTTCAGCGACGACACCGGCTGGCGCAAGGTCGAGCGGCCCGCGTCACCGGGCTGGACGGCGGACGAGCAGGCCGAGGTGGAGAAACTGCGCCGCCGCGAGCACGAGCTGGCGGTGTTCGTCAGCACGCACCGCTTCTGGGCCGAGGTCGCGGGAGCGGACCGCGTGGCCGCCCGCACCGAGCTGAAGCACGCCCACGAGCGGTCGGGCGGCGGCGCGGAGGGCGGGGAGTCCGGCGCGGAGGGCGGAGAGGGATGAGAAAGAGCCCCCGGCCGCACGGCCGGGGGCTCCCCTGGTGGGCGCGGACGGTTTCGAACCGCCGACATCCTGCTTGTAAGGCAGGCGCTCTACCCCTGAGCTACGCACCCGGCATCCGGGCTGCGCGCCCAGGACGAGTCGACAGCCTACCTTGCCGGGGCTGGTGCACCGCAAACCCGTAACGCCGGGTCACGGGCGCCGGGCCAGCGTGCGGGGGTTAACCCCACCACGGGTCCGGGAGGCTGCCGGATCGGGGGCCGCGCGGTGATCACCTAGGGTCGGCGGAGACAGAGTTGCTCCGGCCGCCACGACCCGGCGAGCCGGTACAGGGGGAGATTCGCATGGCCCGTTCCGTTCCAGTCCGCGCTGCCGCCATGGCCCTCGTCACCGGCGTGCTCGTCACGGGGCTCAGCGCCTGCGGCGCCTCCGCCGACGACGACACCCACCCCGACCACCGGTCCTTCGCCCTGCACGGCCGCACCCTCACCGTCGACTCCGACGACTCCGCGCTGGAGGTCGTCGCCACCGACTCCGCCAGGGCCGACACGGTCCAGGTGACCCGCTGGTTCCAGGGGTCGGTCGTCGTCGGCGGCGACCCGACGGTGCACTGGTCCTTCAAGGACGACCGGCTGGTGCTGCGGGTGCACTGCTCGGGATTCATCGCCGACTGCGCGGCCCGGCACCGGATCGAGGTACCGCGCGGGGTCACCGTGCGCGTCGACGACGCGGACGGCAGCGTGCGGGCGCACGGATTCCGGGACCCGCTCAGCATCGTCACCAGCGACGGCGCCGTACGCGTCACCGACTCCAGTGGGCCGCTCGACCTGAGGTCGCACGACGGTGCGGTCCGCGCGGACGTCTCCTCCCGCCGGGTGAAGGCGGGCTCCGGCGACGGCTCCGTGCACGTGACGCTGTCCGGCGCGCCCGACCTGGTGGACGCCTCCAGCAAGGACGGCGCGGTCACGGTCGACCTGCCCAAGGGCGCCTACCGGGTGTCGGCCGGTTCCGACGACGGCGGCGTTTCGGTGTCCGTGCCCCGCGACGACAGCAGCGCGCACCGGGTCTCGGCCCACTCCGCGGACGGAAAGGTGACCGTCCGGACGGCAAAGTGAGGGTGCGGCGGCGCGAACCGACCGGCCCGTGTGTTTCGTCCACAACGGGTGGGAGAATGACACCACCCACGGCGAAGCACAGCACGGGAGAGGCATGTGACGGCGACACCGGGCACGCCAGCGACGCGGTCGTACCCGCCGTCGACCGTCCGGGACCGGTCAGGTTCCACGGCGCTGCGTGACACGCTCACCCTGATGAGCCTGCCCCTGCTGGCGGCGCTGGCCCTGCCCGCCGCGTTCGCGGGCGGCGGCACCCGGCGCTGGTTCGGCGGCCGGGCCGAGAGCCAGCGGGCCGAGGCGCAGGCCGCGAAGGACGCCGCGGCGGCCGCCTTCTACGAGCTGGACACCGCCCAGCGGGACCTCAGGATCTCCATCGAGACCATCACGGCCGTGGACGACTCCCCCGCCGCGCGGCGCGCCGTCTCCGACTTCACGGCGCTCGGACAGCGCATCGACGAGGTCAGTCAGCGGTACATCCAGGCCGTCGACGCCCATGACCTGGACCGGGACGACCTGGAGGCCGCGGCGGCCTCCCGGGCCCGTGCGGAGCTGACGTCCGCCAAGGACGAACTGGTCCGGGTCAGGCAGGAGCTGGACCGTTTCGGCAGCTCGCTCGGGCCGCTGCTCGGCAAGGCCGAGACCCAGCTGGCCCGGCTGGCGCCCGCCGTGGAGCGGGCCCGGCAGGCGCTGCTGGGCGCGAGCAACGCCCTGGACGCCGTACGGGAACAGGGGCTGCGCGCCGACGACCTGGCCGGCCGGCTCGCCGCGCTGTCCCCGGAACTGACCAAGCTGAACCAGGGCGCCGGGCAGCACGGCATCGCGCAGACGCTGGAGCGGGCCGAACGGGTGCAGCGGGAGGCCGGGGCGATACGGGCCGAGGCCGACCGGCTGCCGGAGAAGGCCGCCGAGATCGATCACCGGCTGGTCAGCCTGCGCACCCGGGCCCAGGCGCTGACCACCCGGGCCGGGCAGGTCGACCCGGTGCTGAGCGAACTGCGCCGGCGGTTCGCGGCCGCCTGCTGGCAGGACCTGCAGCAGGTGCCCGCGCAGGCCGAGGAGAACGTACGGCAGGCCGAGCTGAAGCTCCGCGAGGCACAGGCCGCGCGGGACGCCCAGCGCTGGCCGGACGCCACCTCGCTGCTGTCGACGGTACGGGCCCTGCTGAACGCAACCGACGAGGCCGTGTCGGCCGCCGGGGACCGGCTCGCCCGGCTGAACGCCGTGCAGAAGGATCCGCAGGCCGAGATCGAGCGCACGCGGTTCGCGATCCGGGACGCCCAGCGGCTGGCCATGACGGGCCGTACGGCCCCGGACCCCCGGCACGCCCGCCCGCTGGACGACGCGGTGGCCCGGCTGGAGCGGGCGGCCGGCTCGCTGGAGACCGGCCGCCATCCCGACTACTGGCACTTCCTGACCGAGACGGACGCGGTTCGGCAGGCCGCCGCCCGGGTGGTGGCGCAGATCCGTGAGGAGCGGGGCGGGGGCCACTGACCGGGACCGCGGCAGGGATGCGTGTGTTGCCACGTGGGTCGGGCAGGCGGATATTGGGTGGACGGATGGCCTCCGCTAGCGCCCGAGGGAGGCGGACATGGCCACACACGCAGTGCACACGAAACCGCGGCGGCGGACGGAGTTCGACAAGCACCTGCCCGTCGACCACCGGCTGAACACGGTCTACCGGATCGGCGCGGGCGTGATCGGCGCGTTCCTGGTCGCCTTCGGCATCCTGGGTCTGATGAACCACATCGGTTTCTTCGACACCGGTGGTAACTCGGTCGCCGGGCTGAACACCAACGGCACGCTGAGCATCCTGTCCATCGTCGTCGGCGCGATCCTGCTGGCCGGCATGGTGATCGGCGGGAACGTGGCCTCCACGCTGAACATGGTGTTCGGGGTGCTGTTCCTGCTGAACGGCTTCCTGAACCTCGCCCTGCTGGACGGCGACTACAACTTCCTGGCGTTCAAGATCCAGAACGTGATCTTCAGCTTCATCGTGGGCCTGCTGCTGATGACCTTCGGCATGTACGGCCGGGTCGGCTCGACCCTGCCGCACGACAACCCGTACTGGCGGGCCCGCCATCCCGATGCCGGCGAGCGGGAGCGTCCCCCGGCCGGCGGCTAGTCTGTGCCCATGCCTCGCTACGAGTACCGCTGCCGTACCTGCGGCGACACCTTCGAACTGAGCCGTCCCATGGCGGAGTCCGCCGCCCCCGCCTCGTGCCCCGCGGGACACGACGACACCGTGAAGCTGCTGTCCACGGTGGCCGTGGCCGGGAAGGCCGGGGCGCCCGCCCCCGCGCCCGGTGGGGGCGGGGGCTGTTGTGGTGGGGGCTGCTGCGGTTAG
This sequence comes from Streptomyces sp. NPDC048191, assembly GCF_040652655.1. Classification (NCBI taxonomy): domain Bacteria; kingdom Bacillati; phylum Actinomycetota; class Actinomycetes; order Kitasatosporales; family Streptomycetaceae; genus Streptomyces; species Streptomyces sp. NPDC048191. The sequence continues at coordinate 256,220 of NZ_JBEZMO010000010.1, read as the reverse complement.
TCACCCGGCGGATGCGGACCCGCGCCCCTTCAGGGCGCCTGCCGTGCCGCCCGGAGGAACTCCCGTACGATCCGCTCCCCCGCCAGGACCCCCCGCTCCGGCAGCGCGCCGATCTCCGGCGCGGCCCACCCCGTGTCGGCCAGCTCCCCATGTCCCGGGCGCCAGCCCCGGTCGGCCGCGAGGAGCAGGTCGGCGTCCAGCAGGGAGTCGCCCGCCGCCAGCGTCAGTTCCGCGCCCGTGCGGCGGGCGACCTCGCGCACGGCGGCGCTCTTGGTGAGCGGCTGCGGGACGGCGTAGATCTTGCGGCCCTGGAGCGAGACGGTCCAGCCGCGGTTCTCCGCCCACACCGCCAGCTCCTTCACCCACTCCTCGGGCAGCAGCTCGCGCTCGACGACGAGATAGGCGAACAGGTCCTCGGCGACCCGGTGCTTGCGCACCCAGACGGGGTCGGCGGAGCGCAGCAGGTGCTCCTGGACCTCCGCCAGCGGCGCGCACTCGTCGGCGAGCCGGGCCTGCACGCCCGCGTGCCAGTCGGCGTCGGTGACCCCGTCGACCAGCAGATGCCCACCGTTGGCGCAGATCGCGTACTTCGGGGGCGGCCCCGGCAGGTTGATCCGCTGGTACTGCTTGCGCGTCCGGGTCGTCGTCGGCACGAAGACGGCCGTGTCACCGAGGTCGGTCAGCAGCTGGGCCGCGGTCTCCGTCATGTAGGAGAGCGGCTTGGCCTCGTGCACCTCCACGCACAGCAGCCGGGGGGCCCGCGCGTCCGGCATGGTCAGCGCGAGGGCCGCCGAGGAGTAGATCAGCGTACGGTCGAGATCGCTCGCCACCAGCACCGGCATCAGGCGTTCACCGCCCTGCCGTCGGCGCCCGTGGCCCCGCGCGTGTACTGGGGGTGGATCAACCCGACGCAGGTGTACGGCAGTTCGCCGACCTCCTCGACGGGGACGCCCCTTTGCGCGGCGAGCAGGCGGACGTGGTCGAGGTCGGCGCCGGCCCCTTCCCGGGCCAGGATCTTCCAGGGCACCCGGCGCAGCAGCACCCGGGTGGTCTCGCCGACGCCGGGCTTGACGAGGTTCACGTCGTGGATGCCGTACTCCTCGCTGATCCGCTCGACGGCCCGCCAGCCGGCCCAGGTCGGGGTGCGGTCCTCGGCCATCAGCTCCTTCACCGCGGTGCCCACGGCGTCGGCGACCTCGGGGAAGCGGGCGGAGACGGCGTCGAGGAAGGCCACGGAGACATCGGCGTCCGCGAGTTCGCGGTAGAACTTCGCGCCGTGGAAGTCGTCCGGGCCGACCAGGTCGGCGCGCAGCACCGTACGCGAAATCAGGCCGGACACGGTCGAGTTGAGGCAGGCGGAGGGTATGAGGAAGTCCTCGCGGGTGCCGTAGGTGCGCACGCACGAGCCCGGGTCGGCGAGCACGGCGATCTCCGGGTCGAAGCCGCCGACTCCCTCCGTCCGCTCGAACTCCTCGACGGCCTGGGTGAGTTCGCGGGTGATGGCGCCCTTGCCGGTCCAGCCGTCGACGAAGACGACGTCCCGGGGGTCGTGGTGGGCGGCGAGCCAGCGCAGCGCGTTGGCGTCGATGCCGCGGCCGCGCACGATGGACACGGCGTAGTGCGGCAGGTCGAGGCCGTGCCGGTAGCGGGCCCAGCGGCGCATCAGGACGCCGACCGGGGTGCCCGCGCGGGCGAGCGAGACCAGCACCGGGCGCGGTGACCGCTCGGCGATGACGGCCTCGGTCACCACGCCGACCGCCTGGGCGATCCGGGCGGCCGAGGCGTCGAGGGCCGAGTGGAACAGCTCCTGGTACTGCTCGCTCGGCTGGTACTCCACCGGCAGCGACTCGGCGTAGTGCGCACCGCCGCTCTGGATGGCCTCCTCCCGCTCCTCGGTCGGCGCCTCCAGCGTGACGCCGGAGAGGTCCTGCAGCAGCCAGCCGACCTCCTCGGGCGCGTAGGAGGAGAACGCGGGGCCGCGGAGGGGCTCGGGCAGCATGGCCGGCCTTTCGGGAGCGTGCGGTACGTACGACGGGACGACCGCGAGCAGGACGTGCGGGGTGTGGGCGGCGAGGCGGGCCGGCAGGCCGTCGGGGGCGTGCAGGGCGGGGGTGTCGGCGACGGAGTCGACCACGACGACGACGGCGTCGAAGCCGCCGCCCGCGACGTTGTAGGCGTAGCGCTCGCCAGGGCCGTCGGCCGGTTCGTCATGGGCGGGGAAGGCCAGCCGGGTGCGGATCGCGTAGCCGGGGTCGTCCAGTGCGAGGACGGGCGAACGGGTGGTGGTGGAGAAGCGCACCTCGACGTCCGTGGCCTGCTCCAGCTGACGGGCGAGGCGCAGGGGGGCGTACATCAGCTCTTCGAAGCCGAGGACGAGGATGCGTCGGGCGCCGGCCGGGAGGGCTTCGGCCAACCGGGCGGCCATGGCGGGCAGCGCGGCCTCGAGACGGGCGCGGTGAGCGGGTGTGAAGCCGTGCCGGCCGCCGTCGGGGAGGCGGTGGGGCCAGGGGAGCTCCACCCGGGTGACACCGCCGTACGGCGCCTCGGGCGCGTCGTGCCGCTGGTCGTGCTCGGCGACCAGCCGCTGTCCCCGCTCCAGCACGCCCTCGGGCAGCCGTACGGTCCCGCGGGCAGTGGCGATCAGGTCCACCCGGGCACCCATGCCGGTGGCGAATCGTTCCATCCGGTCGGCGTGCCCGGGCGAGCGCATGTCGACCAGAGCGACCACGACGTAACGCTTGCGTGGATAGCGTTCGTGCAGCTCACGGATGGTGTTCAGGACCGTGTTCCCGGTGGAGAACTCGTCGTCGACCAGGACCAGCGGACCGTCCCCGGCCAGCAGCCCCGGATCCTCGGGGAGCAGCAGATGGGAGGTGGCGTGGGAGTGGCTCTCCTCGAACCCGCCTGCCGGGGCGACCCCGGCCACCGGCCGACGCGTGGAGTGCAGATACGGCGCCGTACCGAGACCGTCGGCCACGGCGTGGCCCAGTCCCGTCGCGGTCTCCGCGTAGCCCAGGACCACGGCACCGGCGGCCTCCGCCTCACCGAGCAGGTCACGGACCCTTCGGCCCAGGCGGTAACCGTGGTCGTAGACCACCGTCGGCGACTGCGGCACGTGCTTGCCGAGGACGTTGGACACCAGCAGATGGGCCCGCTTGGGGTTGCGGCGCAGGGCGAGCCCGAGCAGGGCCGGCAGGCCGTCGTCACCCACGAGTTCGACCCCGAGCCGCTCGGCGACCCAGCTGCCGGACCAGACCCCGTCGTTCACTGCGTTCTTCATGCGTTCCTTGGACGATATGGGAAGGATCAGCCGGACATCGCGGCTCAGCCGGGTATCCCGGCGGCGAGCAGCTCCACGAAGCCGACGTCCTCGTGAGCCACGCCGAAGGCCTCGGCGCGCAGCAGGGTCCGCTCGGCCCAGGCGCGGTGCGGCTTCACCTCGTTCATCTTGTTCGTGTAGGCCGACCGGAGTACACCCCCGCCGCCGCGTTCCGGCCGCAGGATGTCCTGGGCGTCGCTGTACTCCTCGTGGCTGACCACGGACAGCGCGTGCACGGGCAGCACGTGGGAGGGGTGGATGCAGGTCTTGCCGAGCAGGCCGTTGGCCTGGTCCAGGGAGATCTCCCGCAGCAGACCGTCCATGGCGTGCTCGATCAGCCTCTCGCGCAGCTCCACGGCCTGCACCTCCAGGAAGGGGCTCTGCCTCAGCTGCGGCTTGAACATGCGCTCGGAGACCCGGAAGTACTCCCACACCGGCCCGGTCACGGTGAACCCCGTGCCGTCGGCGCGGCCCAGCATGTTCACGACGTCGGCGATCACCGAGGCGACGATCTGGACGTCGTAGGCGGTCATGTCCGGGGCGCGGCGCAGGCCGTAGCTGGAGCAGAAGTCGGTGACGCCCAGGCGCAGCGCGAGGACCCGGTCGCGGTACTTGTCGACGGCGCGGGCGATGCCCTCCAGGGTGTCCACGCGGGACTCGCGGTAGAGCAGCTCGGGGGACTCCAGGACGGGCATGGCGAACAGCCGGCACCCGCTCGCGGCCTCGGCGGCCGCCAGGGCCTCCAGGAAGGGGATGCCGCGCTCCTCGGTGAACTTCGGCAGCACGAATCCGGACAGCAGCCGCACGGACGCGCCGAGGCGCCGGACGAGGTCGGGGATCTGCCCGGGGGTGCGGACCCGGATGAAGAGCAGCGGCAGCTCGGCTCCCGGCCGGGCCGCCAGGTCGGCGAACTGCCCGACGAGGTTCTCCTCGCCGGCCAGGACGTCCGCGTCGTCGATCGAGTCCTCCAGGCACAGCACCATCGAGACCACGCCGTTCCCGGCCTGTTTGACGATGTCGTCGGCGAGCCGCGGCCGGGTGGCCGGGCTGTACAGGGTGGCGCCGAGGGCGGCGGCGAGCAGCCGGGCCGGAGAGTCGGCGGTGAACGCGCTCGGCTCCCGGTGGAAGAGGCGCTGCCGCACCTCGGGGGCGATGTGCCCGAAATGACGCATAGGACTCCTTCAGGGCGCGGCCCGAGTCTCAGTGTTCGGTAAAGGGTGGCCGGTAATAGTACGTAGGGATCCATGTCGGGGGTTCCCGGCGGGCATGAATTTCCGGTAACCCGCCCGTGTCGGGAGCACGCTGGACACCACCCCCGCATTGTCGTGACCAGGACGGAGAAGGCAGGATGACCGCATGACGCACGCGATGCTGAAGGGGTCGAACGTCCCGCTGGAAGCCACCATGGTCCGCGCCGTGCTGCGCTGGACCCCCGGCTCGGACGTTCCGGACGTGGACGCCTCGGCGCTGCTGCTGGGCCCCGACGGCCGTGTGCGCTCCGACGAGGACTTCGTCTTCTACAACCAGCCCCGGCACCCCTCCGGAAAGGTGTGGCGGCTGGGCAAGAAGCGGGTCGCCGAGGGGCTGACGGACACGGTCCAGTCGGATCTGCCCGGCGTCGAGCCGGACGTCGGCCGGATCCTGCTGGTCGCCTCCGCGGACGGGGTCACCTTCGACCGGGTGCCGGCGCTGTGCATCCTGCTGTACGACGCCACGGTCGCCGACGCCGAGCCGCTGGCCCGGTTCGAGATCAAGCCGGAGACGGGTGCGGAGACGGCGCTGATCTGCGGTGAGCTGTACCGGCGCGGCGAGGGCTGGAAGTTCCGCGCGCTGGGCGAGGGGTACTCCAACGGGCTCAAGGGGCTCGCCACGGACTTCGGCATCTCGGTGGACGAGTCGGAGGTGGAGGAAGCGGGCTCCTCGCAGCCGCTGCCTCCGGAGCAGCCGACGTCCGTCGTGCCGCAGCAGCCGCCCGCCTACGGCTATCCGCAGCCGACGTCGGCTCCGCCGGCGTACGGCTACCCGCAGCCCGCGCCGGTGCCGGTGGCCGCGGGACCGGTGGACCCGAACTTCCGGCTGCCTCCGCAGGGGCCGCAGTTCATCGGGCGGTAGCCGGGCGGCTCACCGCTCCACCTTGGTCTTGTAGCCCCTGCCCCACTGCAGTCCCCATCCGTACAAGCGGTCCAGCTCCCCCTGGAACCCGTACACGAACTTCACCTCGCGGCGGACGACCAGCTCGCCCTTGACGTTCTCGATCAGCACCACCGCGCAGGAGCGGGCCTGGGGATGGCGTTCGTCGAGGCCTATCTCGATGCGGGGGCCGTTGCTGGGGTACAGCGTGACGATGGCGTGGGTGCGGTCGAAGGCCGGGGTCTGGTCGTAGATGTAGACGAAGACCAGCAGGCGTTTGATGGCGTCGAGGTGGTCGAGGTTGACGTACATCGTCTCGCCGGACGCCGAGCCGAACCGGTCGTCGCCGCTGAGCTTGATGTACGGCGGCGCGTTGACGTCGCCGAGATAGCCGCCCAGGGGCTGGACGACCCCCTTGGTGCCGTCGGCCAGCTCGTACAGGCAGCCCAGGTCGAGGTCGACGTTGACCATGCTCTGGCCGTGGCCGAGGACCTCCGGTGGCCTGAGGGCCTTGAAGGGGTGCCGGAAGAGGCTGGTGCGCTGGTTGCCGTCGAAGTCGGAGGTGCGCATCCGCCAGGTGAGGTTGATGCGCAGGTGCCCGGTGGACGCGCCCTGTTTGGTGAGGGACACCGTCTGGTGCCGCCTGGTGAGTTCGATGGCGTTGGTCGCGGCGCTGCCCGAGTCGAAGTCGGCAGCGCTGGCGCCTCGCAGCCCGTCGAAGAAGCCCATTCCCGCCCCCTGGTCGTGAGGTGAACGCCTCGGGGCGGCCGACCGCGTCGGCCGCCCCGATTCAGAGCGTTCCTCGCCGGATGGGGTGCCACACCCCGTCACGGCCCGGATCTGTCCCGTACGGGATGGAGGATCACACCCCTGAGGAGACCTCGGCCTTCTCGTCGGCCTCGCCCGTGGCCGCCAGCGCGCGGTTGCGGCGGACGGAGGACCAGAAGGACCAGGCGATCAGGACGACGCCGACGAGACCGGTGACGACCTCGTTGATCTCGTACTGGATGGTGACCATGAGGATCACGGCCAGGGCGCCGATGGCGTAGTGGGCGCCGTGCTCCAGGTAGACGTAGTCGTCGAGGGTGCCCTGGCGGACCAGGTAGACCGTGAGGGACCGGACGTACATGGCGCCGATGCCGAGGCCGAGGGCCATCATCACGATGTCGTTGGTGATGGCGAAGGCGCCGATCACGCCGTCGAAGGAGAAGGACGCGTCCAGGACCTCCAGGTAGAGGAACATGAAGAACGCGGCCTGGCCGGCCAGCAGCACCGCCGACTTCTTCTTGCCGGTGCGGGCGGCCTCTTCCTCCTCCTCGTGCTCGCGCTCCTCCTCTTCCTCCAGCCGGTCCTCGAAGTATCCGGACAGACCGCCGACGATCATGTAGGTGATCAGGCCGGCGATGCCGGCGATCAGGACGGTCTGCGCCTTGTCGGCGTGGGCGCCGCCGTGCTGGTGGGCGTGGGTGGCGAAGGTGAAGGAGGTGATCAGCAGGACGATCAGCGAGATGCAGACCGCCAGCATGTCGACCTTGCCGAGCTTGGCCAGGGGCCGCTCGATCCAGCGCAGCCACTGGATGTCCCGGTCCTCGAAGATGAAGTCCAGGAAGATCATCAGCAGGAACATCCCGCCGAAGGCGGCGATCGCCGGGTGGGCGTCGGTGACCAGCTGCTGGTAGCGGTCCTTGTCGGTGAGGGCCAGGTGGACCGCGTCGTAGGGGTTGAGCTTGGCGGTGATGGCGACGATGACGACCGGGAAGACCAGCCGCATGCCGAAGACCGCGACGAGGACGCCGACCGTGAGGAAGATCTTCTGCCAGAAGGCGTTCATCTTCTTCAGGATCCCGGCGTTGACCACCGCGTTGTCGAACGACAGGGAGATCTCGAGGACGGCGAGGATCGCCACGACGCCGAAGGCCTCCCACCCCCCGTAGAAGACCGCGGCGACCAGGCCGAGCGCGGTGATCGCGAACGACCAGCCGAAGGTTTTCAGAAGCACTGGCTACCCAATCCTGTCTGGGGGAGGGGTTCCCCCGCGCCGTACTCGGCTTTGCTAAACGTTGACCCCGAGTCTAGAGGTGCACCCTACCGGCGGTACCGTCCAGGGCAACCCTCACCGGAAAGACACAGGCCAGGCCCCTGTGGGCGGTCTCGGCTACGAGACGTTCACCCCGAAGTCGAGGGCGATGCCGCGCAGGCCCGACGCATAGCCCTGGCCGACCGCGCGGAACTTCCATTCGCCCTGGTAGCGGTACAGCTCGCCGAAGATCATGGCGGTCTCGGTGGAGGCGTCCTCGCTCAGGTCGTAGCGGGCCAGTTCCTGGCCGTCGGCCTGGTTCACGACCCGGATGAAGGCGTTGGAGACCTGGCCGAAGGTCTGGCCGCGCTCGTCCGCCATGTGGATGGAGACCGGGAAGACGATCTTCTCGCAGTGCGCCGGCACCTTGGGCAGGTCCACCAGGATCGACTCGTCGTCGCCCTCGCCCTCACCGGTGAGGTTGTCACCGGTGTGCTCGACCGAGCCGTCGGGGCTCTTGAGCTGGTTGTAGAAGACGAACCACTCGTCGCCCAGGACGCGGTTGCCGGCGCCGCACAGCAGGGCGCTGGCGTCCAGGTCGAAGGGGGCGCCGGTGGTGGACCGCGCGTCCCAGCCGAGGCCGATCATGACGTTGGTGAGGTTCGGTGCGGCTTTGGAGAGGGAGACGTTGCCTCCCTTGGCGAGCGTGACGCCCATGATTGGTGGTCCTCCCCTAGTGGTGCTTCCCTGGTTGTCCTGCGCGTCCGGCGCCGACCGTAAACGGTGCGGCGCCGGACGGATTCCACGGGCTGTCGTACGTCAGACGTTGACGCCGAAGTCCTGGGCGATGCCGCGCAGACCGGAGGCGTAGCCCTGGCCGATGGCGCGGAACTTCCACTCCGCGCCGTGCCGGTACAGCTCGCCGAAGACCATGGCGGTCTCGGTGGAGGCGTCCTCGCTCAGGTCGTAGCGGGCGATCTCCTGCTCGCCCGCCTGGTTCACGACGCGGATGAAGGCGTTGCGGACCTGGCCGAAGGACTGCTGGCGGTTCTCGGCGTCGTAGATCGACACCGGGAAGACGATCTTCTCGATGTCGGCCGGGACGCCGGCCAGGTTGATCTTGATCTGTTCGTCGTCGCCCTCGCCCTCACCGGTGATGTTGTCACCGGTGTGCTCGACGGAGCCGTCGGGGCTCTTGAGGTTGTTGAAGAAGACGAAGTGCTGGTCGCTGGCGACCTTGCCGGAGTTGTTCAGCAGCAGCGCGCTGGCGTCGAGGTCGAAGTCGGTACCGGTCGTGGTCCGCACGTCCCACCCCAGGCCGACGATGACGGCGGTCAGGCCCGGGGCCTCCTTCGTCAGCGATACGTTGCCGCCCTTGCTGAGGCTGACTCCCACGGGTCCTCCATGTGGTGTCCAGGGGCGGGGAGCCCCGTCGTACTACGGATACGGGATCAACGAGCCGATCCTAGTGACGGGTTCCCGGCCCCCGCAGACCCTGGACCCGAAGAATCACAGGTGTCGGCCACGGTCGGCCTACAGGGTGTCGAGCGCCTTCACGTAGTCGTTCAGGTCGCGCGCGTCCGGCAGGCCGTTGAGCACGGTCCACCGCACGACACCCTCCTTGTCGATGATGAAGGTTCCCCGTACGGCGCATCCCTTGTCCTCGTCGAAGACGCCGTACGCGCGCGAGACGTTGCCGTGCGGCCAGAAGTCGCTGAGCAGCGGGTACTCGAGGCCCTCCTGCTCGGCGAAGACACGCAGGGTGTGGATGGAGTCGTTGGAGACGGCGAGCACCTGGGTGTCACGGTCCGCGAACTTCGGAAGGTTGTCGCGCACCTCGCACAGCTCACCGGTGCAGACACCGGTGAAGGCGAAGGGGTAGAAGAGCAGGACCACGTTCTTCTCGCCGCGGAACTCGGAGAGCTTCACGGTGCGGCCGTGGTTGTCCTTGAGCTCGAAGTCGGGCGCCTTGTCGCCGACCTGGATCGCCATCGTCGTGCATCCCTTCGGTGGGCTGTTCGGGTGAGCGCACAGCTGACGCTCGGGTCCACCCTACGCAGCGATCACCGGGGCCACCGGACGGGCCGGGGCGAAACCGGCCCGTCCGGTGCTGCTGAGGAGATCTACTTCTTGGACTTGGCCGCCTTCGGCGTCGCCAGCCGCGAGCCGCTCCAGTCCTTGCCGACGCTGACGCTCTTCGACGCCGTCAGGCCGGCCGTCGTGGCGGCGTCCTGGATGTCGCTGGGCTCCACGTATCCCGAACGGCCTGTCTTCGGCGTGAGGAGCAGGATCGCACCGCCCTCTTCGATGTACGTGGTGGCATCCACCAGCGCATCCGTCAGGTCTCCGTCGTCGTCACGGAACCACAGCACAACGGCGTCGGCCACGTCGTCGTAGTCCTCGTCCATCAGGTCGCCTTCGACGGCTTCCTCAATGGCCTCGCGGAGCTCCTGATCGACGTCGTCGTCGTAGCCGATCTCCTGGACCACCTGCCCGGGCTGGAACCCCAGCCTGGCGGCAGGGTTCGTCCGCTCCTCCGCGTGGTCCGCGGTCGCGCTCACGGGTTGCCTCCTGATCATGTCTTGGTGAATATCTCAGCCACGCGCGTGCGCGAAGCATTGGCCGTAGTCCACACGGGCGGGACGGATCGCGCAAGTACCCGGCCGTCCGGACCGCCGAAACGGTGACGATCCCGGCCGTGTCGCCGCAACTCCTGGCACCGTATCCCGATTCCGAGCGACCCACATCACACCGATGTGCCCGGTTTGCTCCGTTCGGAATCATCTCGGAATCATCCAGTGATACGCGCATCGAACACCTTTGCCAAGCCCGTCACGCGCCGGGCGTATCGTTGCGTTTTGACCGATGCCGACACGAGGAGATGACGTACGCCGTCCCGCGGTACACGATGGGGAACGGTGTAGGCACGAGCAAGAAATCGGCCCTCTGACAGGTAAGGAACAGCGTGGCTTCCGGATCCGATCGCAATCCGATCATCATTGGCGGCCTTCCGAGTCAGGTTCCTGACTTCGATCCCGAGGAAACCCAGGAGTGGCTCGACTCCCTCGACGCCGCCGTGGACGAGCGCGGCCGGGAGAGGGCCCGCTACCTCATGCTCCGGCTGATCGAGCGGGCCCGCGAGCGGCGCGTGGCCGTGCCCGAGATGCGCAGCACGGACTACGTCAACACGATCCCCACCAAGAGCGAGCCGTTCTTCCCGGGCAACGAGGAGATCGAACGCAAGATCCTCAACGCCACCCGCTGGAACGCGGCCGTGATGGTCTCGCGCGCCCAGCGGCCCGGCATCGGCGTGGGCGGGCACATCGCCACCTTCGCCTCCTCCGCCTCGCTGTACGACGTCGGCTTCAACCACTTCTTCCGCGGCAAGGACCAGGGCGACGGCGGCGACCAGGTCTTCTTCCAGGGCCACGCCTCCCCCGGCATCTACGCGCGCGCGTACCTGCTCGACCGGCTCACCGCGGACCAGCTGGACGGCTTCCGCCAGGAGAAGTCGAAGTACCCGAACGGCCTGTCCAGCTACCCGCACCCGCGCTCGATGCCGGACTTCTGGGAGTTCCCGACGGTCTCCATGGGCCTCGGCCCGCTCGGCGCGATCTTCCAGGCGCGGATGAACCGCTACATGGAGGCGCGCGGCATCGCCGACACCTCCAGGTCGCACGTGTGGGCGTTCCTCGGCGACGGCGAGATGGACGAGCCTGAGTCGCTCGGCCAGCTGTCCCTCGCGGCCCGCGAGGGCCTGGACAACCTGACCTTCGTGGTCAACTGCAACCTGCAGCGGCTGGACGGCCCGGTGCGCGGCAACGGCAAGATCATCCAGGAGCTGGAGTCGATCTTCCGGGGCGCCGGCTGGAACGTGATCAAGCTGATCTGGGACCGCACCTGGGACCCGCTGCTCGCGCAGGACCGGGACGGCATCCTCGTCAACAAGATGAACACGACCCCGGACGGCCAGTTCCAGACGTACGCCACGGAGTCGGGCGCCTACATCCGCGAGCACTTCTTCGGTGACGACCACCGGCTGCGCGCGATGGTCGAGAACATGACCGACGACCAGATCCTGCACCTGGGCCGCGGCGGCCACGACCACCGCAAGATCTACGCGGCGTTCAAGGCGGCCAAGGAGCACAAGGGCCAGCCGACGGTCATCCTCGCGAAGACGATCAAGGGCTGGACGCTGGGCCCCAACTTCGAGGGCCGCAACGCCACGCACCAGATGAAGAAGCTGACGGTCGACGACCTCAAGCGCTTCCGGGACCGCCTGCACCTGCCGATCTCCGACAAGGAGCTGGAGTCCGGCGCGCCGCCGTACTACCACCCGGGCCGGGGCACCGACGAGATCCAGTACATGCACGACATGCGCCAGCAGTGCGGCGGGTACGTCCCGACGCGCGTCGTGCGCTCCCAGCCGCTGCCGCTGCCCGACGACAAGACGTACGCGACGGTGAAGAAGGGCACGGGCCAGCAGTCCATCGCGACGACGATGGCCTTTGTGCGCCTCCTGAAGGACCTCATGCGGGACAAGGAGATCGGCAAGCGGTTCGTGCTGATCGCGCCGGACGAGTACCGCACGTTCGGCATGGACTCCTTCTTCCCGAGCGCGAAGATCTACAACCCGCTGGGCCAGCAGTACGAGTCGGTGGACCGTGAGCTGCTGCTCGCCTACAAGGAGTCGCCGACCGGGCAGATGCTGCACGACGGCATCTCCGAGGCGGGCTGCACGGCCTCCCTGATCGCGGCGGGCTCGGCCTACGCCACGCACGGCGAGCCGCTGATCCCGGTCTACGTCTTCTACTCGATGTTCGGTTTCCAGCGCACCGGCGACCAGTTCTGGCAGATGGCCGACCAGTTGGCGCGCGGATTCGTCCTGGGTGCGACCGCCGGCCGTACGACCCTGACCGGTGAGGGTCTGCAGCACGCGGACGGCCACTCCCAGCTGCTCGCCTCGACCAACCCGGCGTGCGTGGCCTACGACCCGGCGTACGCGTACGAGATCGCGCACATCGTCCAGGACGGCCTGCGCCGCATGTACGGCGGCGACGCCGAGCACCCGCACGGCGAGGACGTCTTCTACTACCTGACCGTCTACAACGAGCCCATCCAGCACCCCGCCGAGCCGGCGAACGTGGACGTCGAGGGCATCCTCAAGGGCGTCCACCGGCTGAGCGGGGGTACGGCGGGCTCGATCCCGGCGCAGATCATGGCGTCGGGCGTGGCGGTCCCGTGGGCGCTGGAGGCGCAGCGGATCCTCGCCGAGGACTGGAACGTACGCGCCGACGTCTGGTCGGCCACCTCCTGGAACGAGCTGCGCCGCGAGGCGGTGGCGTGCGAGGAGCACAACCTGCTGCATCCGGAGGAGGAGCAGCGCGTGCCGTACGTGACACGCAAGCTCAGCGGCGCCGAGGGTCCGTTCGTGGCCGTGTCCGACTGGATGCGATCGGTTCCCGACCAGATCGCGCGGTGGGTGCCCGGGACGTACCAGTCGCTCGGCGCGGACGGCTTCGGCTTCGCCGACACCCGGGGCGCGGCGCGCCGGTTCTTCCACATCGACGCGCAGTCGATCGTCGTCGCGGTCCTGACCGAGCTGGCCCGGGAGGGCAAGATCGACCGCCATGCGCTGAAGCAGGCCATCGACCGGTACCAGCTGCTGGACGTGTCGGCGGCGGATCCGGGCGCGGCCGGGGGCGACGCGTAGTCGTTGCCGTCCGGGTCGACCGGCCGCACGAGGGCGGTGCCGCGGGCGCCGCCCTCGTTGCTTTTTCCTTACGATGCGCACATGAACGATCGGTCGGCCCAGGCACGTTGGGAACGCCATACCCAACGCCCCTTGCTGGCGCTGGCGGTGGCGTTCGCGGTGGCCTATGCCGTGCCGATCGTGGACAACCCTGCGAGCCGGCTGCTGACGGACCTCTGCACCGTCACCGAGTGGGTGGTGTGGGGAGCGTTCGCCGTGGACTACCTGATGCGGCTGGCGTTCGCCCCGCGGCGCCGGGAGTTCGTCCGGACGCACTGGATGGACCTGTGCGCGGTGGTGCTGCCGCTGCTGCAGCCGCTGCGGTTGCTGCGCATGGTCTCGACGCTGCTGCTGGTCGGGCGGCGGGCGCGGATGGCCTCGCAGATCCGGCTCACGACGTACGTCGGCGGGGCGGTGGTCGGGCTGCTGATGTTCGGCTCGCTGGCGGTGCTGTCCGTGGAGCGGGACTCGCCGAAGGGGAACATCCGGACGCTGGGTGACGCCGTGTGGTGGTCCTTCACCACGATGACGACGGTCGGATACGGGGACCACGCGCCGACGACCGGGCTGGGCCGGATGATCGCCGTCGGCCTGATGCTCTCCGGGATCGCGCTGCTCGGTGTGGTGACCGCGAACATCGCGGCGTGGTTCATCGCGCGGTTCGAGAAGGACGACGTGGAGGAGCGGCGGCAGACGGAGGCGATCGCCTCCCTGACGGAGGAGGTCCGGCTGCTGCGGGCGGAGGTGGCCCGGTTGGTGGACGAACGGGAGGGGCAGCGGAGCTGACCGGGCGGCAGCCGCTGCGGCCGCGAGCCCCGAACGGGGGTGGGGAACAGCCCGGTCCACCCCCGCGCGCCCGCAGCCGCAGACCGCGGCCCCAAGCCCCGCGGCGAGGAACCGCCGGCTAGAACGGCCCGTGGCCCCACACGGCCGCGCCCGACAGGGCGACGATGGCGAGCAGCGTGTCTATCGCGCCCAGGATCAACGCCACCAGCGCCGGGATGTTGCGGTCGTTGGACCACCTGCGGCCCATGGCCTGCCAGCCGCAGAGCATCGCCACCGGGCCCAGCACGACGCCCAGTGCGAAGAAGCCGGCCACGGCACAGATCGTGCCGATGATGCCGAGTGTCGCCCGGTCCGGCCCGGTCCGTTGCCACGTCCGGCCACGTGACCGGGGGTACCCGCGCGTTCCGTGTCCGAAGCCCGCCATCATCAACTCCCTCGGGATCATGGACAGTTCGGCTTCACGGTGCGAGTACCCCGGTTCCGGCCGGGCAGACCTGCGCGCGCCGCCCCCTCCACGGCGCGCGCCCGCGGCCCGGCCGTCCTCCCATGCCCTGCGGAGGACTTGACCCACTGTGACCTGCGGCGCGCGCCCGGCGCGAGCGATCTTTAGCGGAGTCACCCTGATAGGGGAACCCTGCCCATGAAACGCCCGAGTTGAACGCCCGGGCTGAACGCCCGGGCGGATGCCCTCAGATGTGGCCCACGCCCGCGCCCGCCTCCGCGTTCGCGCCCCTCTTGGTGAGCAGCGCGACGAGGACGGCGACCGCCGCCACGCCCGCCGCGACCAGGGAGGCGAGGCTCATGCCGGAGATGAAGGTGTGGTGCGCGACCTCGGTGATCTTCGCGGCGACCTGCTCCGGGACGCCCTTCGGCACCGGGGCCACACCGACCTGCACCGCCTCGGAGGCCTTGTCCAGCTGGCCCGGGGTCAGCCGCGGGAGTCCGGCCCCGGTCCAGTTGCCCGGCAGGTCGCTGTCGACCTTGGACGCCATCACGGCGCCCAGCACCGCCGTACCGAGGCTGCCGCCGATCTGCATGGCCGCCTGCTGGAGACCGCCGGCGACGCCGGACAGCTCCATGGGGGCGTTGCCGACGATGACCTCGGTGGCGCCGACCATGACCGGCGCGAGGCCGAGGCCGAGGAGGGCGAACCAGATGGACATCACACCGCTGCCGGTGTCGGCCTTGAGCGTCGACATGCCGTACATGGCGACGGCGGTGGCGACCATGCCGCCGGCCAGCGGGACGCGCGGGCCGAGCTTGGTGATCGCGGCGCCGGCCAGGGGCGAGCCGACGATCATCATGCCGGTCAGGGGCAGCAGGTGCAGGCCGGCGTTGACGGGCTTCATGCCGTGCACGTTCTGGAGGTAGAACGTGACGAAGAACAGGCCGCCCATGAACGCGATGGCCATGAGGACCATCAGCACGACGCCCGCCGAGAGCGGCACCGAGCGGAACAGGCCCAGCGGGATCAGCGGCTCCGCGGCCCTCGTCTCCCAGAAGGCGAACGCGGCGAAGAGCACCACGGACGCGAGGATGAACAGCCAGGTCCTGCCGTCGCCCCAGCCCCAGGCCGGGGCCTTGATGAGCGCCCAGACCAGGCAGAACATGGCGCCGGAGAGCAGCGCGATGCCCAGCAGGTCGAAGGAGCGCGGAGCGCTCTGTTCACCGAGCGGGCTCCGCCCGAGGGCGGCGCGGTGGTCGCGCAGGATCAGCAGGCCCAGGATCAGGGCGAGCGCGCCGACCGGCACGTTGATGAAGAACACCGACTGCCAGTTGACGTGTTCGACGAGGACACCGCCGAGGATCGGGCCGCCGGCGGTGGACGCGCCGATGACCATGCCCCAGATGCCGATGGCCATGTTGAGCTTCTCGGCCGGGAAGGTGGCCCGCAGCAGGCCGAGCGCGGCCGGCATCAGCAGGGCGCCGAACAGGCCCTGGAACACGCGGAAGGTGACGACCGCGGCGATGCTGTTCGACAGGCCGATGGCGCCCGACGCGGCGGCGAAGCCGGTGACGCCGATGAGGAAGGTCTGCCGGTGGCCGAAGCGGTCACCGAGTTTGCCCGCGGTGATCAGGGAGACCGCGAGGGCCAGGAAGTAGCCGTTGGTGATCCACTGCACCTGGGCGAACGTGGCTCCCAGGTCCTTCTGGATCGCCGGGTTGGCGATGGCCACGATGGTGCCGTCGAGGGCCACCATCATGACGCCCACGGCGACGGTGATCAGGGTGAGCCACGGATGGCCGCGCAGCCCCGCGGCCGGGGGCGACGCGGGCGCGGCCGCGGGGCTCGCGTCCCCCGGCTCCGTCGCGTCGATGGTGGTCCGACTAGTCATACGTTCGAGGCTAGTGACAGCCTCTGACATTTGACAAACAATTTCATGCGTCAGTAACTGACAGGTATGGAAACGCTGCGCGAACGGAAGAAACAGCGCACCCGGGAGGCGCTGCTGCGGGCCGCTCTGGAGCTGTTCACGACCCAGGGGTACGAGCGGACGACCGTGGACGAGATCGTCGAGGCCGTCGACGTCTCGCAGCGCACCTTCTTCCGCTACTTCGCCGGCAAGGAGGACGTGGCCTTCGCGGTGCAGACCATGACCGAGGAGCACTTCGTGGCCGCCGTACGGGCGCGGCCCGCCCACGAGGCGCCGCTGGAGGCCCTGCGGCAGGCGGTCCTGGAGGGCTGGGACGCGATCCGCGAGACCGTCGAGTCGGCCGTTCCGGTCGAGCTGTACCTGCGCATGTACCGCACGATCGAGTCGACGCCCGCACTGCTCGCCGCCCATCTGCTCCGCTCGGCGGCCACGGAGGAGACGATCGCGCGCCTGCTGGCCGAGCGTGAGGGCGTGGACGTGGACACCGACCCGCGGCCGCGGCTGGCCGTGGCCGTGTTCGGCGGAGTGATGAGGGTCACCGAACGGCAGTGGTGCACGGGCGACGACGTCAGCCTGGACGCCATGCGTCAACTCACCGCGTCCCACCTCGATCAGGTGGGTTCGGCACTGACCGGGAACTGGGGCTCCACGGAAGATCGTTGACGACGCGTTCGATGCCTGACGAAACGTGATACCTGTCACTCGGTTACCCCGAGACCCTCCCGTTCTCCTAGTGTGTCCTCCCAGTGACTTCCTTCGACACCTCCCCGCAACTGAACGTCTGGCGCGCACTGCTGGCGCTGGCCGTGGTGTTCGTGATGCTCGCGACCACCGGCTGGACCGCCCTGCACGCCCACCGGGAGTCGACCGCGCTGCAGGCCTCGCTGGCCAAGTGGCGGCACGGCAGCGTCCACGGCCTCCACCTGCCGGACCCCGAGGCCGCGCCGGCCGCCCTCAGCCGTTTCTTCACCTCGCTCGGTCCCGAGGACCAGAGCCGTCTCGCCCACCGCTACCCGCTCGCGGTCGGCAACATGAACGGCGCCCCCGTCACCCTGCGCTACCGCGCCAACCACATCGCGTTGGATCAGCAGCGCAAGGTCGAGAAGAAACGCATGCACGACAGCCGGCTCAGCGTGGCCGGCCAGCAGGACGCGGGCCGTCGTATGCACCGCTACGAGGCCCTGCTGTCCCCCTGCCGGCACATCCTGGCCTTCGACCCCGAGGGCTCGGGCCGCATCGCCGAGGTGTTCGGGAACCTGGACAAGGCACAGCGGATCTCGGTCGTCGTCCCCGGCGTCGACACCGATCTGCTCACCTTCCAGAAGTCCTACCGCCAGTACACCGCCCCGGTCGGCATGGCCAAGGCGCTGTACGCGGCGGAGCGCGCGCAGAGCCCCACGACGCGTACGGCCGTGATCGCGTGGGCCGACTACACCTCCCCCGACGGGCTCGGCGTGGACGCGGCCACCGGACTGCGCGCCGAGGAGGGCGCCGTACGGCTGAACGCCCTGCTGCGCGGTCTGCCCGGCCGGGCGCCGGTGACGGCGGTGTGCCACAGCTACGGCTCCGTGGTCTGCGGAGTCGCCGCGCACTCCATGCCCCGCAGGGTGACCGACATAGCGGTGGCCGCGAGCCCCGGCATGCGGGTCTCCAGCGCCTCCCACCTGGGCACCGGGGCCCGGGTGTGGGCCATGCGGGACTCCAGCGACTGGATCCAGGACGTGCCGTACCTGGAGCTCGGCGGGCTCGGGCACGGCGCCGACCCGGTGTCCTCGGAGTTCGGCGCGCGCGTGCTGTCCGCGCGGGACGCGCACGGCCACGCCGGCTATTTCCAGCCGGGCACGGACAGCCTGCGCAACCTCGCCGACGTGGCCGTCGGCGCGTACGACGCGGTGACGTGCGCACGCGAGAACGACGTGTGCCGGGCCGGTGCGCCCGGCACCACCACGGCCGGACGCGCGTAGAAACAGCAGGAAGTGCGGTCTGCGCGGGTGGCGACGGAGGAGCACGTGCCGCATACGATGAGCCGCATGGGTGACGTACTGGCGGGTTTTCATGCCGTCTGGGAGTTCGAGTCCGACTCCGTGCTCATCCGCTACGAACGGGGGATTCGAACACCGAAGCTGTTCCAGGCGCTTGGGGAACGGCGTATTCCGCTGTCCGCGCTCGAGGGCGTCACGCTCGGCCCGGGCAGGCGCGGCACCGTCGTGCTGCGGCTGCTGCCGCGCGCCGGCGCCGATCCGCTGATGGAGGCGGCGGCCGGTCAGCTGAAGGAGGGCTCGGATCCGTACCGGCTGGTGCTGCCGACCGAGCGGGAGACGCTCGCCGAGTACTACGCCGACGAACTGAAGGGCCTGCTGGCCGAGTCCGGGTCCGGGCCCGCCGAGCGGTTCCTGGTGCCGGTGCCCGAGGCGCCGCTGCACTTCAAGGCGTACGACGGGAAGGCGGCCTTCGACGGGACGTCCGTGCAGTTCCGCTGGTCGTGGACGGGGGCGTCGTCGGCGAAGTGGAAGGCCGGCGACCAGAGCTTTCCGGTCACGGAGCTGAGCGGGGTGGAGTGGCGGTCTCCGGAGGTCTTCGAGGGACACCTCCGGCTGCTCCGGCGCTCCGCCGAGTCGGCGCCGGCCGCACAGCCCGATCAGGATCCGGCCTCCGTCGTCTTCGGGCTGGGATACGGCCCGGTGCACGAGTCGCTGCCGTTCGCCGCGGCCGTCCTCGCCGCCGTACGCACGCGGGGGCCGGTGCCCGTGGCACCGGCCCCGTCCCGGCGTGACCCGGCGGACATCGCCGAACGGATCCGTCATCTCGGGGAGTTGCACCAGGCCGGGCTGGTCACCGACGAGGAGTTCTCCTCCAAGAAGGCCGAGTTGCTGGCGGAACTGTGACCTACTCCCGGCCGGCGGACGTGAACGACATGTCCGCGTAGCGGTCGCCCGCCACCTTGCCCGCGATCGGCTCCAGCAGGGCCAGCTCCTCGGCGGTCAGGGTGATCGCGCTCGCCGCCACGTTCTCCTCCACCCGGTTCGGCTTGCGGGTGCCGGGGATCGGGACGACCGGGAGGCCGTCGATCGTGGCGCGCTGCTGCACCCAGGCCAGGGCGATCTGGCCGGGGGTGGCGCCATGGGCCTCGGCGATCGCGCGGAGGGGCTCCAGGAGGGCCGCGTTGGCGGACGCGTTGGCGCCGGTGAAGCGCGGCTGCAGGCGGCGGAAGTCGTCGGCGGAGAGCTCCTGCTGGGCATTGGTGAAGGAGCCCGTGAGGAAGCCTCGGCCGAGCGGCGAGTACGGCACCAGGGCGACGCCCAGGTCCCGCGCGGCCGGTACGACCTTCTCCTCGATGTCCCGGCTGAACAGGGACCACTCCGACTGCACGGCCGCGATCGGGTGCACGGCGTGCGCGGTGCGCAGCTCGTCGGCGGTGACCTCGCTCAGCCCGAGGTGCTTGACCTTGCCCTCCCGGACCAGCTCCGCCATCGTGCCGACCGTCTCCTCGACGGGGACGTCCGGATCGCGGCGGTGCATGTAGTAGAGGTCGATCGCGTCGACGTCGAGCCGCTTCAGGCTGGCCTCGACGGCCCCGCGGATGTACGGCGCGTCGTTGCGGATGATCCGCTTGGTCGGGTCGTCCTCCGGGATCGACAGGGCGAACTTGGTGGCGATGACCACCTCGTCCCGGTGCGCCTTGAAGAACGGGGACAGGAACCGCTCGTTGTCCCCGTCGCCGTAGGCGTCCGCCGTGTCGTACAGCGTCACGCCCAGCTCCAGCGCCCGCTCCAGCGTGGCGCGCGCCTGGCCGGCGTCCGTGGGCCCGTACGCGAAGCTCATGCCCATGCAGCCGAGGCCCTGTACGCCGACCTCCGGTCCGCCCTCGCCGAGCCGTACCGTCGGAATCCTGGCGTCGGTCATCGCGTGGTCCCCTCCATCGCGTAGAAACTGATCTTCCGGTCGAGTACGGCGAGCGTGTCCCGCAGCTCGGCGATCCTGTTCAGGACGTCCCGGCGGGTCGACTCCAGCAGGGCCTGCCGCTCCGCGTAGGTGCTCTCGCCCTCCCGCACCAGCTCCGCGTACCGCACCATGTCCGCCACCGGCATCCCGGTCAGCCGCAGCTTGGTCACGAAGTCCAGCCAGTCCAGGTCGCGGTTGCTGTAGCGCCGCTGACCGGTGTGCGAGCGGTCGACGTGCGGCATCAGGCCGATCCGCTCGTACCAGCGCAGGGTGTGCGCGGTCAGGCCGGTGAACGCGACGACCTCGCTGATCGTGTAGCGGTCCTCGCCGTCGGGTCGTGGATGGCGTCTGGGCGGGGCGGAGCAGATGTCGGCGGGGGCCGTTCGTGCGGTGTCCGCTGGCGTGGTCTGCATCACCGTCATGGCCACCACGCTATGGGGTTGGAGTGCACTCCAAGCAAGCGGATTCGGTAAGAAAAGCGCGGACACGACCCGTGACGGGTGATTAGCGTGCGGCACATGAGTCTTGCACGCCGGGCGCTGCCCGAGGATGCCCAGGAACTGCTGCGTCTGCGGCAGGTGATGATCGACTCGCTGTGGAGCGCGGGAGGCGGCGGTCCGACGGACTGGCACGCCGAGTCGCTGCCGACGCTGCGCGGACGGCTGGCCGAGCCGGACGGCGACTTCGTCGCCTTCGTCGTGGACCGTCCGGACCGGCCGGGGGCGCTGGCCGCGCTGGCCGCCGGAACGCTGGAGTACCGCATCGGGAAGGCCGGCAATCCGCACGGGCGGGTCGGGCACGTCTTCAGTGTCGCGACCGACCCGGACGCCCGGCGGCGCGGTTACGCGCGCGCATGCATGGAGGAACTGCTGGCCTGGTTCCGCGAGCGCGGCACGGGGCATGTGCTGCTGAACGCCTCCCCGCAGGCCGAGCCGCTGTACGCCTCGCTCGGCTTCACGCGCGACCCCGACCCGTCCATGCGGCTGCTGCTGTGAGCCGCATAGGCTCGGCCCATGTCGTTGAACAGCTTGCCGAGCCTGGCGTCGATCGAGAACTGGCCCGTGCCCACCGCCGCGGCGGGCGTCGTACGAGCCGACGGGACCGTCCTCGGGACGCACGGCCCCGTCGGGCACCGCTTCGCCCTCGCCTCGGTCACCAAGCCGCTGGCGGCGTACGCGGCCCTGGTCGCCTACGAGGAGGGTGCGATCGAACTCGACGAACCGGCCGGGCCGCCCGGTGCGACCGTCCGCCACCTCCTCGCCCACACCTCCGGGCTGGCCTTCGACGAGCACAGGGTGATGGCGCCTCCCGGTGAGCGCCGTCTCTACTCCAACGCCGGGTTCGAGCAGCTCGGGGACCACATCGCCAAGGCGACGGACATCCCGTTCGCGGAGTACCTGCGGCAGGCGGTGCTGGAGCCGCTGGGGATGACGGCGACGACGCTGGAGGGTTCCCCGGCCAAGGACGGCGTGTCCACGGTGGCCGACCTGCTGCGGTTCGCGGCGGAGGTGCAGGCGCCGCGGCTGCTGGATCCGCGGACGGTCGCGGAGGCGATGACCGTGCAGTACCCGGGGACGAAGGGCGTCCTGCCGGGGTACGGGCACCAGAACCCGAACGACTGGGGGCTGGGGTTCGAGATCCGGAACGCCAAGTCGCCGCACTGGACCGGGGGTTCCTCGTCGCCGCGCACGTTCGGGCATTTCGGGCAGTCGGGTACGTTCCTGTGGGTCGACCCGGACGCGGGGGCGGCCGGGGTCGCCCTGACGGACAGGGCGTTCGGACCGTGGGCGGTCGAGGCGTGGCCGGTGTTCACGGATGCGGTGCTCGCGGAGCTGCGGGACTGAGGGCGAACGAGGCCCGCTACGCCGCCATCTCCCACAGCAGCACCTCGGCCGACGTGACCGCCACCGCCGCCAGGCCCTCCGCCCCGGTGATCCGCGCCGAGTCCCCCGCGCCCAGCCGTTCCTCCCCCAGCCGGACGGCGCCCCGCACCACGTGCACGTACACGTACGCCGCCGCGGGCACCGCCGTCCGCTCCCCCGCCCCCAGCCGCCGTACGTGCAGCATCGCGCCGGCCTCGGGGACGGCGTACGGCGTGGCGTCGGCCACCCCCGGGATGATCTCGTACGACGGCTCCCCGCCGGGGTCCCGCGGGGCGAGCCACATCTGGACGAAGGTGAGGGGCGACGACCCGTCGTTGCGCTCCACGTGCCGGACGCCCGCCGCCGAGCTGAGCCGTTGCACGTCGCCGGGGCGTACCCGGGTCTCGTGGCCGGTGGAGTCGCGGTGGGTCAGCTCGCCCTCCACGACCCACGTGACGATCTCGGTGTGGCTGTGCGGGTGTTCGCCGAATCCGGCACCGGGTGCCAGCCGCTCCTCGTTGCAGGCGATCAGCGCGCCGAACCGCAGGTTGTCGGGGTCGTAGTGCGGCCCGAAGGAAAAGGCGTGCCACGACTCGATCCCGGACTCCGCATCGCCCCCTGGATAGCGCTCACCCGCGCGCCGTACGTCCATCACGCGCACCACCGTAGACCGGCCGCGGGCCACGCGGCGCCCGCACCCCCGACCCGGCGGCGCACGCCGGCGTCCGGATAAGGCAGTCTTGTCCCCGTGCCCGAACCCGAATCCCGCAGCAGTGATCCGCACGCCGGTCCCCACGCACACGACGTCCACCCGCACGCCGCGACCCTGAAGCGGCTGGAGAAGTCCTCCGGGTCGCTCGCCGCTCAGGCCATCGCGCGGATGGACGAGACCCTGCCGTGGTACCGGGCCATGCCCCCGGAGAACCGTTCCTGGATCGGGCTCGTGGCTCAGGCGGGCATCGCCGCCTTCACCGAGTGGTTCCGGCACCCGGACGCCCCGCAGGCGATCTCCACCGACGTCTTCGGGACCGCGCCGCGCGAGCTGACCCGGGCCATCACGCTGCGGCAGACCGTGGAGATGGTGCGGACCACCATCGAGGTCATGGAGAGCGCGATCGACGAGGTCGCGGCGCCGGGTGACGAAAGCGTGCTGCGGGAGGCGCTGCTCGTGTACGCGCGGGAGATCGCCTTCGCCACCGCCCAGGTGTACGCACAGGCCGCCGAGGCACGCGGTGCCTGGGACGCGCGGCTGGAGTCGCTGGTCGTCAACGCCGTGCTGAGCGGGGAGGCGGACGAAGGCGCCGTCAGCCGGGCCGCCGCGCTCGGCTGGAACTCTCCCGAGCACGTGTGCGTCGTGCTGGGGACCGCGCCCGACGGCGACAGCGAGCTGACCGTCGAGGCCATCCGGCGGGCCGCCCGGCACGCCAAGCTGCAGGTGCTCACCGGGGTTCTGGGGGACCGGCTCGTCGTCATCGCCGGCGGCAGCAACAACCCGCTCGCCGTCGCCAAGTCGCTGATCGGGCCCTTTGCCGCCGGGCCGGTCGTCGCCGGGCCCGTCGTACCGGACCTGCTGGCCGCCACCCGCTCCGCGCAGGCCGCCGCCGCGGGCCTGAAGGCGTGTTCCGCCTGGCAGGACGCGCCGCGGCCGGTGCTGGCGGACGATCTGCTGCCGGAACGCGCGATCGCCGGTGATCCGGGCGCCCGCGAGCAGTTGGTGGAGGAGATCTACAGACCGCTGGAGGAAGCGGGTTCCGCGCTGCTGGAAACCCTGAGTGTCTATCTCGAGCAGGCGAGCAGTCTCGAAGGCGCGGCTCGGATGCTCTTCGTTCACCCGAACACCGTGCGCTACCGGCTCCGACGTGTGACTGACGTCACCGGATGGTCACCTTCGGATGTACGATCCGCGTTCACGCTGCGGATCGCGCTCATCCTGGGGCGTCTGGTCGACGGCGAGGCCCCCGCATAGAGTTTTGTCGGGGGCCCACAAAAGCCCTTCGTGTTCTTCGTCCCTGTCCTCACGGGCGGCCCTGGCCGTCCCCAAGAGAGAGTGTGAGAGTGCTCGTACTCGTCGCTCCCGGCCAGGGCGCCCAGACGCCCGGCTTCCTGACTCCCTGGCTCGACCTCCCCGGTGCCGCCGACCGCGTCGCCGCGTGGTCGCAGGCCATCGGACTGGACCTGGTCCACTACGGCACCCAGGCCGACGCCGACGCCATCCGCGACACCGCGGTGGCCCAGCCGCTGCTGGTCGCCGCCGGGATCCTGTCCGGCGCGGCACTCGGTGACGTGACCGAGATCGCGCCGGTGGCCGTCGCCGGTCACAGCGTCGGTGAGTTCACCGCCGCCGCCTTCGCGGGCGTCCTGGACGACAGTGCCGCGCTCGGCCTGGTCCGCAAGCGGGGTCTGGCGATGGCCGAGGCCGCCGCGATCACCGAGACCGGCATGGCGGCGCTGCTCGGCGGCGACCCCGAGGTCTCCGTGGCGCACCTGGAGAAGCTCGGCCTGACCCCGGCGAACATCAACGGCGCCGGTCAGATCGTCGCCGCGGGCACCCTGGAGCAACTGGCCGCGCTGAACGAGGACAAGCCCGAGGGCGTCCGCAAGGTCGTCGCGCTGAAGGTCGCCGGCGCCTTCCACACCCACCACATGGCTCCCGCGGTGGAGACGCTGGCCAAGGCCGCCGCGGAGCTGACGCCGGCCGACCCGAAGGTCCGTTACGTCTCGAACAAGGACGGCCGGGCCGTCGCGACGGGCACCGAGGTGCTGGAGCGGCTGGTCGGCCAGGTCGCCAACCCGGTGCGCTGGGACCTGTGCATGGAGACCTTCAAGGAGCTGGGCGTCACCGCGCTCATCGAGGTGTGCCCGGGCGGCACGCTGACCGGCCTGGCCAAGCGGGCGCTGCCCGGCGTCAAGACGCTGGCCCTGAAGACCCCCGACGATCTCGACGCGGCCCGCGAGCTCATCGCAGAGCACGCCGGCGCCGGTGCCTAAGGAGCCGTACATGGCAAAGATCAAGCCCAGCAAGGGCGCCCCGTATGCGCGCATCCTCGGTGTCGGCGGCTACCGGCCGACGCGGGTGGTGCCCAACGAGGTGATCCTGGAGAAGATCGACTCGTCCGACGAGTGGATCCGCTCGCGGTCCGGCATCGAGACCCGGCACTGGGCCGGTCCCGACGAGACCGTGGCCGCGATGTCGGTCGAGGCGGCCGGCAAGGCGATCGCGGATGCAGGTATCGGCGCCGAGCAGATCGGTGCCGTGGTCGTCTCGACGGTCTCGCACTTCAGCCAGACCCCGGCCGTCGCGACCGAGATCGCCGACAAGCTGGGCACGGACAAGGCCGCCGCCTTCGACATCTCGGCCGGCTGCGCGGGCTTCGGCTACGGCCTGACCCTCGCCAAGGGCATGGTGGTGGAAGGTTCCGCCGAGTACGTCCTCGTCATCGGCGTGGAGCGGCTCAGCGACCTGACGGACCTGGAGGACCGGGCCACGGCCTTCCTGTTCGGCGACGGCGCCGGCGCGGTCGTCGTCGGCCCCTCGAAGGAGCCGGCGATCGGCCCGACCGTGTGGGGTTCCGAGGGCGACAAGGCCGAGACGATCAAGCAGACCGTCCCCTGGGACCGGTTCAGGGTCGGCGACCTCGGTGCGCTGCCCCTGGACAGCGAGGGCAACGTCAAGTTCCCCGCGATCACGCAGGAGGGCCAGGCGGTGTTCCGCTGGGCCGTGTTCGAGATGGCGAAGGTCGCCCAGCAGGCGCTGGACGCGGCCGGGATCAGCCCGGACGACCTGGACGTCTTCATCCCGCACCAGGCCAATGTGCGGATCATCGACTCGATGGTGAAGACTCTCAAGCTGCCGGAGCATGTCACGGTCGCCCGGGACATCCGTACCACCGGCAACACCTCGGCCGCCTCGATTCCGCTCGCGATGGAGCGGCTCCTGGCGACCGGGGAGGCGAAGAGCGGTGACACCGCGCTCGTCATCGGATTCGGGGCGGGTCTCGTCTACGCCGCCACGGTCGTTACCCTCCCCTAGGCACTCCGTGCCGGATCTTGTGATCGGGCACGGAAGCAATCGCCACAAACCGTCTGAACATCAAGAAGGAGCGCCAACATGGCCGCCACTCAGGAAGAGATCGTCAAGGGTCTCGCCGATATCGTCAACGAGATCGCTGGCATCCCGGTTGAGGACGTCCAGTTGGACAAGTCCTTCACCGACGACCTGGACGTCGACTCGCTGTCCATGGTCGAGGTCGTCGTCGCCGCCGAGGAGCGCTTCGACGTGAAGATCCCCGACGAGGACGTCAAGAACCTCAAGACCGTCGGTGACGCGACCGACTACATCCTCAAGCACCAGGCCTGAGTCACCCCTTAGGTCCCAGGCTGCAAGGCCCCGCCACCCGGCGGTGGCGCCGTAGAATCCCGCATCCGTTGGAGAAAGAATTCCCGTGAGCCCGACCAATCGCACCGTGGTCGTCACCGGTATCGGCGCAACCACACCGCTGGGTGGCGACGCAGCCTCTACCTGGGAGGGTCTGATCGCCGGCAAGTCCGGTGTGCGGCCCCTGGAGCAGGACTGGGCGGCCGAGCAGGCCGTCAAGATCGCGGCCCCGGTCGCCGTCGAGCCGACCGAGGTCATCCCGCGGCCGCAGGCCCGCAAGCTGGACCGTTCCGCGCAGTTCGCGCTGATCGCCGCTCAGGAGGCCTGGAAGGACGCGGGCTTCACCGGCAAGGCCGGCGAGGACGGCAGCATCGACCCGGACCGGCTGGGCGCCGTCATCGCCTCCGGCATCGGCGGCGTGACCACACTGCTCGACCAGTACGACGTGCTCAGGGAGAAGGGCGTGCGCCGCGTCTCCCCGCACACCGTCCCCATGCTGATGCCGAACAGCCCCTCGGCCAACGTGGGCCTGCTCGTGGGCGCCCGGGCGGGCGTGCACACGCCGGTCTCCGCGTGCGCCTCGGGCGCCGAGGCCATCGGCTACGCCATCGAGATGATCCGTACCGGCCGCGCCGACGTCGTCGTCGCCGGCGGTACGGAGGCGGCCATCCACCCGCTGCCGATCGCCGCGTTCGGCAACATGATGGCGATGTCCAAGAACAACGAGAACCCGCAGGGTGCCTCGCGTCCCTACGACGTCGACCGCGACGGCTTCGTCCTCGGTGAGGGCGCCGGCGTGATCGTCCTGGAGTCCGCCGAGCACGCCGCGAAGCGCGGGGCGCGGGTGTACGCGGAGGCTGTCGGGCAGGGCATCTCCGCCGACAGCCACGACATCGTGCAGCCGGAGCCCGAGGGCCGCGGCATCTCGCACGCGCTGCAGAACCTGCTGGACAACACCGACCTGGACCCGTCCGAGATCGTGCACGTCAACGCGCACGCCACGTCGACGCCGGCCGGTGACATCGCCGAGCTGAAGGCGCTGCGGAAGGTGTTCGGCGACGACGCGGACCACATGGCGGTCTCCGCGACGAAGTCGATGACCGGTCACCTCCTCGGTGGCGCGGGCGGCGTGGAGTCGGTCGCGGCCGTGCTCGCGCTGTACAACCGGGTGGCGCCGCCGACGATCAACGTGGAGAACATCGACCCCGAGGCGGAGGCCAACGCCGACGTCGTCCGGGGCGAGGCCCGCAAGCTGCCCGTCGAGGGCCGCATCGCCGCACTGAACGACTCGTTCGGCTTCGGCGGACACAACGTCGTCCTGGCGTTCCGGACCGTCTGAGAACGTGCGCGAGGGCCCCTGCCGACCGGCAGGGGCCCTCGCGCACGTCCGGATGAGAAACTCACACCACCTGGTGCAGCCAGCGGACCGGGGCACCTTCGCCGGCGTACCTGAAGGGCTCCAGCTCGTCGTCCCAGGGCTTCCCGAGGAGCTTCGCGATCTCTGCTTCCAGGTCGGTCTCCCCGCGCTGAGACCGTGTCAGCGCCGCGCGCAGACGGTCCTCGGGGATGAGGATGTCGCCGTGGATGCCGGTGACGGCGTGGAAGATGCCGAGCTCGGGGGTGCAGCTGTAGCGCTCCCCCTCGGCGGTCGGGCAGGGCTCGGCGGTGACCTCGAAGCGCAGGAGGTGCCAGCCGCGCAGCGCGGAGGCGAGCTTGGAGGCCGTACCGGCCTCGCCCTGCCAGGAGAACTCCGAGCGCCAGGTGCCGGGGGCCGCGGGCTGCCGGATCCAGTCGAGGCTGACGCGCGTGCCGAGCACCCCGGCGACGGCCCACTCGACGTGCGGGCACAGCGCGCGCGGCGCGGAGTGCACGTACAGAACTCCACGTGTCGTCACCGGAACCTCCGGGCAGAGCGGGACATCTTGCTGGCTGGCTGGCGGCTGTGGCACGACGGCCGCGTTGATGGCGAGGCTACCCTGCGGCGGTGCAAGGAGTGTGACGTACCGTCGGTCCCGGCGCCAGGAAACCTCCGCCATTCACCCAGGGGGACGCTTGTACGGGGGTGCTCCGTTCCAAGGTGCCCGGTCGGGAACCCTCGCACGTTGTTATGGGAGGGAGCACCGCAAACACCGGATTCGACGACGCCCGGGTCCGACGACGAGGGGATCACCAGGGGATGCGGAAGCGAAGCAGCCGTGCGCGGGTCGCTCTCGCCGTCATGGCGGCCGCCGTGCTGGGCGTCGCCGGATGCGACGCCGGGGGCGGTTCACCCGCACCCGGGGGCACCAAGGCGCGCGCCGTCAGACCCGCGCCGCTGTGGAACCGCAGCCCGGACTCGATCGCCGCGGTCGGTGACTCCATCACGCGCGGCTTCGACGCGTGCACGGTGCTGTCGGACTGCCCCGAGGTGTCCTGGGCCACGGGCAGCGACTCGCGGGTCGACAGCCTGGCGGTGCGGCTGCTCGGGGCCGCGGGCGCGGCGGAGCGCAGCTGGAACTACGCGGTGACCGGCGCCCGGATGGCGGATCTGCCGGAGCAGATGTCCCAGGCGGCTCGGCGCGACCCGGAGTTGGTGACGGTGATGGTGGGCGCGAACGACGCCTGCCGGGCCTCGGCGTCGGCGATGACCCCGGTGGCCGACTTCCGTGCCGACTTCGAGGAGGCGCTGCGCACGCTGCGCGAAAGCCGGCCGAGGACGCAGGTGTACGTGGCGAGCGTGCCGAACCTGAAGCGGCTGTGGTCGCAGGGGCGGGCCAGTCCGCTGGGCAAGGAGGTGTGGAAGCTCGGCATCTGTCCGTCGATGCTGTCCGACGCGGACGACCTGACCAGCGCGGCCGTGGTGCGCCGGGACCGGGTGCAGCAGCGGGTGGTGGAGTACAACCAGGTGCTGAAGGAGGTCTGCGCCAAGGACAGCCGCTGCCGCTTCGACGGCAACGCGGTCTACGACTACCGCTTCGGCACCGACCAGCTCAGCCACTGGGACTGGTTCCACCCCAGCAGGGACGGCCAGGCCCGGCTCGCGTCGATCGCGTACCGGACGATCACGGCGGCCCATCCGGTTGCGTGAGGCACCGATCGCCTACTGTTTTCCACATGAGCGAACTTTTTGGCACACTTTCCGACGGTACCGAGGTCCACCGCTGGACGCTGGAGCGCGCCGGGACACGGGTGGAGGTCCTGACGTACGGCGGGATCGTGCGGTCCGTCGAGGTGCCGGACCGGGAGGGCCGGACGGCCGACGTGGTGCTGGGCTTCGCCGGCCTGGACGGTTATCTCGCACACCCGGAGCCCTACTTCGGCGCCCTGGTCGGCCGGTATGCCAACCGGATCGCGCATGCCCGCTTCCCGCTGGACGGTGCCGTCTACGCCCTGGAGCGGAACAGCGGCCCGAACTCCCTGCACGGCGGCGCACTCGGCTTCGACAAGCGGGTGTGGGAGGCGGAACCCCTCGAGGACGGGGCGCACGGGGTGCGGCTGCGCCGGGTGAGCCCGCACGGCGAGGAGGGCTTTCCGGGCCGGGTCGAGGTGTCGGCGACGTACTCGCTGGACGCCTCCGGTGCGCTGCGGATCGCCTACGAGGCGGTCACCGACGCGCCGACGGTGATCAACCTCACCAACCACAGCTACTTCAACCTGGCCGGCTCGGGCCACGCGGGCGGTCACGAACTGCGGCTCGCCGCCTCCCGCTTCACGCCGGTCGACGCGGACCTGATCCCGACGGGCACTCTCCAGGACGTGACGGGATCCGGGTTCGACTTCCGCGCCTCCCGCAAGGTCGGCTCCGGCTACGACCACAACTTCGTCCTGGACAAGGGCGTGACCGACGTCCCGGAGGAGGTCGCCGAGCTGCACGACCCGGCCTCCGGCCGGACCCTGACCGTGGCGACGACCGAGCCGGGCCTCCAGCTGTACACCGCCGGCCACCTGTCCGACCCGTTCGCCCCGGGCGACGGCATCGCCCTGGAGACCCAGCACTTCCCGGACTCCCCGAACCGTCCGGGCTTTCCGAGCACGGTGCTGCGGCCGGGGGAGGTCTTCCGGTCGGAGACGGTGTACGCGTTCGGGGTCCGCTAGGGGGTCTCGCCCCGCATCCGCTTCGCCGCCTTGCCCAGCAGGGACATCGCGCCGCCGCAGATCAGCAGGGTCGCGACACCGCCCGCGACCGCACCGGCGTCGTGGCCCTTGATGCCCTCACCCGTCACGGTCGTCGCCAGCACGAAGATGATCGAGTACAGGCTCCGCCCCACCTTCGCCCCGGCCGGGATCACCTGGAGCAGCTGCGGGACGGTCGTCGCGGCGGCCAGCGCCATCCCGAAGGGCAGGGCGGCGGCGAGCGTCAGGGCGCCGAAGCCGAGGGAGTTGCCGTACGCGCCCCAGCCCGCGCCCTTGTAGAGCAGGTAGCCCGTCGCGGCGAGGGAGAGCAGGACCAGCAGGCCGTTGAGATAGGCGGCCTGGGTGGCGGCCTTGCGGGCGCCGGGCAGATGCGCGGCCGGGGAACGCCAGGCGTCCGCCGTGATCAGGCGCAGCTGCCGCTTGAGTGCTTGCATCTGCAGCAGCGAGAAGACACCGAAGGCCAGCAGGCCCAGTCCGGCGAGGGCCGCGACGAATCCGAGGGGTTGTTGGGTGATGCCGTAGTGGGCGCCGCCGAAGGTGAGCGGGATGCCGAGGACCATGCCGTAGGCCATGGGCTTGGACTTGGCCTGGATCCTCAGCGCCAGCTCCCGCTGGGCCGGGGTGAGGCTGGGGTCCAGCCGCATCCGGCCCTCGCCCAGGTGCTGCGCGGGCGGCTGGGCGGACTGCTGGGGCGGATACGGCTGCTGCGGCGCGTAGGGCTGTTGCGGGTACGGCTGTGGGTACTGCGGTGGCTGCCCGTACGGGCCCGGTGGTGGCTGCTGCCCGTAGGGGGCCGGCGGTGGCTGCTGCCCGTACGGGCCCGGCTGTTGCTGCTGGCCTGGATACACGTCGTCTCTCCCCCGTGCCCGGTGTGTTCCGGTGTTCGCGGGCCGGGAGTCTATACGTACCGGCAGACGACGAGCCCCGGTCCAGGGGTCAGGTCCCGGACCGGGGCTGCTCGTGGGGGACTTGTCCCGGATCAGACGTTAATCGGCGCGGTGAGCCTGCGGTCCGTGATCGAGCGTCCGGCAGCGATCTCGTACGAACCCTTCACAAACGCCCACGCGTTCGCCTTCTCGTCCCAGACCTCGAAGGCACGGCGCGGGAGGGCGACGGTCACCTCGGCGCTCTCGCCGGGACCGGCCTCGACGGAGGCGAAGCCGGCGAGCTGCCGGGCCGGGCGCTCGGGGTCGGGCGCGGCCGGGGAGACGTAAACCTGGACGACCTCGCGCCCGGGCCGCTCGCCGGTGTTGCGCAGGCGGATGCGCGCGGTGGTGGCTTCGACGTCCAGGGACTCGTAGGCCCAGTCGGTGTAGCCGAGGCCGTGCCCGAACGGGTAGGCCGGGGTCCGGCCGGCCTTCTCCCAGGCGCGGTGGCCGATGAACACACCCTCGGTGTAGGGCAGTTCGCCGTCGGCCGGGGTGACCCGGGTGACCGGGGCGTCGGCGAGGGAGCCCCAGGTGGTGGGGAGCCGGCCGCCGGGCTCATGGGTGCCGGTGAGGACGTCGGCGAGGGCGGCACCACCCTCCTGGCCGGGGAACCAGCCGAGCAGGACGGCGGCGACCTCCTCGCGCCAGGGCAGTTCCACCGGGGAGCCGGAGTTGACGACGACCACGGTGTTCGGGTTGGCGGCGGCGACCGCGCGGACCAGGTCGTCCTGGCGGCCGGGGAGCCCGAGGTCCGTACGGTCGAAACCCTCGGACTCGACGCGGTCGGTGGTGGCGACCACGACGACGGCCGTGTCGGCGTTCCGGGCCGTCCGGGCGGCCTCGGCGATCAGTTCGTCGGCGTCGCGCTGCGGCTCGCTGTGGGCGAGGGCGAAGGTGACGACCTTCATCGGGACGTCGTCGGGGAGCCGGACGACGTGGGTCAGGGAGACGTCGACCGGTTCGCCGGCGGTGAGTTCGGCCTGGGCGCGGGGCACGGGGGCGCCGAAGAAGGCCTCGAAGGGGTCGTCCTTGCCGGGGCGCTGGACGTCGTCGAAGTACGTGGTGCCGTCGAGGGTGAGGGTGAAGGCGCCCATGCCCTTGATGCCGAAGGTGTGCGGGCCGGTCGCCCGCGGGATGAAGGTGCCGGTCAGCTCGACGGTGTGCAGGGTGTCGTGGGTGACGCCGTCGGGGAGGTCCGAGCCCATCCACTGGATCAGTCCGTTCGGGGCGGAGCGGGTGCCGATCACGTTGCCGGCGGCGTCGCGGCAGACGGCCCTGAGGGCGAACCCCCGGTCGGCGACCGCGAGTTCGGTGGCGGGGTCGGCGCCGACGGCATAGCTGAGCGCGCCCTCGGGGAGGGCGGCGGTGAGGCCGTCGAGCGGGGAGACGATCCGGGCCGGGAAGACGGTCGCGGAGCCGCCGCCGAGCACACGGGCGTCACGGGCGGCGGCGCCGATCAGCGCCACCGTGCCGTTCGGCCGCAGCGGCAGTGCGGCGTTCTCGTTGCGGACGAGGACGAAGGAGCGGCGGGCGATCTCGCGGGCCAGCGCCTCGCCGTCGACCGGGGCCGGGGGTTCGGGTACGACGGGTTCGGCACCCTCCAGGACGCCGACGCGGGCCGCCAGCCGCAGCACGCGCCGTACGGCGGCGTCGACGGTGGCCTCGGCGACCCTGCCGTCCCGCACGGCCTCGGCGAGGGCGGCGCCGTAGACGGTCCGCGGTCCGGGCATGGCCACGTCCAGACCGCCGTCGATGGCGCCGACCGTGTCCCGGGCGGCCATCCAGTCGGAGACGTTGAAGCCGTCGAAACCCCATTCGCCGCGCAGGACCTCGTTGACCAGGTGGTGGTGCTCCGTCATGGTCGTGCCGTTGACCCTGTTGTAGGCGGTCATGATGCCCCACGGACGGGCGTTCTCGACGACGGCCTCGAAGGGTGCCAGGTACAGCTCGCGCAGGGCGCGCCCGGAGACCAGGTTGTTCACGGTGAAGCGGTCGGTCTCGGCGTCGTTGGCCACGAAGTGCTTGACCGTGGTGCCGACTCCGCCGGACTGGACGCCGGAGACGTAACCGGCTGCGATGACGCCGGTCAGGTACGGGTCCTCGCTGTAGCACTCGAAGTGCCGGCCGCCGAGCGGGGAGCGGTGCAGGTTGACCGTGGGCGCGAGCAGTACGTGGACGCCCTTGCGCCGGGCCTCCTGGGCCAGCAACACACCGGCCCGGCGGGCGAGTTCGGGGTCCCAGGTGGCGGCGAGCGCAGTGGGCGAGGGCAGGGCCACGGAGGGGTCGTCGGCGGTCCAGCGCACGCCCCGGACGCCGATCGGGCCGTCGGACATGACGAGGGACCCCAGGCCGATCTCCGGCAGAGCGGGCAGGGTCCACATGTCCTGACCGGCCAGCAGCCGCGTCTTGGCCTCCAGGTCGAGCGTGCCGAGAGCGGCCTCGACGACCGCCTCGCGGGCCGTGTCGGCCGGGGTGGGCTGGGATCCCGCCATCGCGGTGCCTCCTCGTTGACGTCCGTGCAGGTGTCCTCCATCGTGCATCCGTTACCTGTAGAGCGGTAGGTTTCGTTATCTTGCCGTTATTTTTCCGGAGGGGTGATGCCGTAGGTTGATGGCATGAACGCGAGGGTCAGGGGCGAGGAGCGGCGCGCGGAGATCGTCGGGGCGGCCCTGGAGGTGATCGCCGAGCGCGGTTACCGGGGCGCGAGCCTGTCCGCGGTCGCCGAGCGCGTCGGCCTCACCCAGCAGGGTCTGCTGCACTACTTCCCCACCAAGGACGCCCTGCTGGTGGCCGTGCTCCAGGAGCGGGACCGGTGGGACGCGGTGCCGGACACGACGCAGTGGCGGGTGGACCTGCTGGCCTCCCTGGTGGACTACAACGCGATGCGGCCGGCGATCATCCAGACCTTCTCGGCGCTGCTCGGGGAGAGCGTGACGGAGGGGCATCCGGCGCGGGGGTACTTCACCGAGCGGTACGGCCGGGTGCGGGAGTCCATGGCGTCGGTCCTGCGCGCGGAGTACGGCGACCGGCTGCCGAACGGGCTCACCCCCGAGCGGACCGCTCCGCTGCTGGTCGCGGTGATGGACGGGTTGCAGTACCAGTGGCTCCTGGATCCGGAATCGGTGGACATGCCGGGGGCGTTCAGGGACTTCCTGCGGTTGCTGGGCGAGCCGGCGGACTGAGGCCGGCCCTTCCCCCTCACGCGGGTCGTACGGCCGCCACGACCTCCACCTCCACCTCCACCTGTGCCTCCGGGCGGAACAGCCGCGGGACCTCGAAGGTCATGCTGGTGGCCGGCGCACCGGTGCGGCCGGCCCGGCTCGCCGACGCCGACCGGGCCTCCGGCAGCCCACGCCCCGAGGGCACCCTCCTGGACGCGGCCGTGCGGCAGGGGTTCCGGCCGCGCGTCGCGGAACGGATCCCGGGCTGACCGGGCGCCGCTCAGTGGGACGGCGCGAGCGCGAGGCTGATGCCGAGGCCTGCCAGGACCGAGCCGATGACCTTGTTGAGGACCTTCTGCCCGCGCAGCATCAGGGCCCGCATCCGGGCCTGCGAGAAGAACGTGGCGACCACGCCGAACCACAGCAGGTGGGCCAGCGACATGAACAGGCCGTACCCCACCTGCCGGTAGAGCGGCGTGTCGGGGCCGACGACCTGGGCGAAGGTGGAGACGACGAAGAGGGTGGTCTTCGGGTTGAGCACGTTGGTGAGGAAGCCGGTGCGCAGCGCGGCGAACGGGGTCAGCTCGCGGCGGTCGTCGAGGTCGATCTTCAGCTCGCCGCGGGTGCGGTAGGTGCGGATGCCGACGTACACGAGGTAGGCCGCGCCGATCAGCTTGATCACCGTGAACAGGGCGGTGGAGGAGGCGATCAGCAGGCCGACGCCGAGCAGGGTGTAGGTGACGTGGACCAGGACGCCGGCGGCGACGCCCGCGGCGGCGAACAGGCCGGTGCGGCGGCCGTACAGATAGCTGTTGCGGACGATCATGGCGAAGTCGGCGCCGGGCGCGATGACGGCGAGGACCGTGATGACGCCGACGGCGAGTATCTGGGTCACGGGGTGACGTCCTCCGGTTGGGGCTCCCCGTCGGGAGCGGAGCCGTCGCCGGCGTTCTCCTCGCCGAGCAGGTCGCGGGCGAGGAGCGTGGCGCCCGCGACCGCGCCCGGCATCAGGAACACCGCGACGAACGGGACCAGGAAGGCCAGGCCGAGGGGCGCACCGAAGCCCCAGGCCAGGGTCTTGCGGGAGCGGAGCAGGGCGAGCCGGGCGCGCAGTTCGACACCCCGGCGCTGCAGGGCCACGGCGGTCAGTTCCTCGGTGAGGAAGAAACCGGTGACGAAGAAGCCGATCACGGGTACGGCGGTCTGCCCGGCGAACGGCAGGAAGCCGAGAGCGAAGAGCAGCACCCCCCACAGCGCGGCCCGCACCAGGACGCGCAGGCTGTCGCGGGCCGAGATCCACAGCTCGCGCCAGAGCGGCAGCTCCGAGCGCGGGGCGGTGCCGTCGGGCGAGACGTCGGCGTCGACCGTCTCCGACAGGTTCTCGTAGAAGGGCTGGCCGACCAGCAGGGTGACCGCCGTGAACGTCAGCACGGCCAGCAGCAGGCCGAGGGCGAACAGGACGGCCGTGAGGAAGCCGCGGAACAGGCCCTGCCAGGGGCTGGACCAGTCGTCCGCGAAGGGCGTCGCCCAGGTGACCGCGTCCTCGCCCCACACCGCGAGCGCGACCAGCGCGGCCGCGTAGAGGACGAGGGTGACCAGCCCGGGCAGCAGCCCGAAGCCGTAACTGCGGCCGTGCCGGGCCATCCAGCGCTGGCCCTTCAGCAGATAACCGAATCCCGCCCCAAGATCGTGCATGGCGGGCACTTTACCGATTGTCCGCCGATCGGTCCGGCCGTCCGGTACCCGGACTCCGAGGCGGCCGGCCCGCGTCCGGTCAGCCGGTCAGCATCCGGCGCAGCAGGTCGCGCAGGGAGCGGCGTTCGTCGTCCGAGAGGCCGGCGAGGGGTTCGCGGGCGAAATGGAGGCCTTCGCGCAGGTCACGGGCGACGGCCAGGCCCTCGTCGGTGGCGGCGGCCACCTTGACCCGACGGTCGTCCGGGTCGGGACGGCGCTCGACCAGGCCCCGGTTCTCCAAGCGGTCCACTATGCCCGTGACGTTCGACGGCTCGCACTTCAGCTTCTGCGCCAGTTTCCGCATCGGCAGCGGCTCCACCGAGAGCAGGCTGAGCAGCCGGGCCTGCGGTCCGGTCAGCGCGTGCTCGCCCGCGGCCTCCTCGTAGTCCGCGTAGAAGCGGGCCACCACGTCTCCGATGAGTTCGACGACCTCCATCGTCAGGGCGTCGGGGCGGTGGGGCTTCGGTGATGTGGCCATGCCTGCCACGATACCCGCTTACTTGACATCATGAAATATTGAAGCGCATGGTTGTTTCAGGTTCTGAAACAATCAGCCCGAAGCAAGAGGAAAGGCGCGTCATGATCAACCGCGAGTGGCACCTGCTCAGCCGCCCCGTCGGCTGGCCGAAGCCCGAGGACTTCGCCCTCGTCGAGACCCCGGTCCCGGCCCCGGGCGAGGGCCAGGTGCTGGTACGGAACAAGTACCTCTCGGTGGACCCGTACATGCGCGGCCGCATGAGTGCCGCGAAGTCGTACGCCGCCCCCTTCGAGCTGGGCAAGGTCATGCAGGGCGGCGCGGTCGGCGAGGTGATCACCTCCCACGCCGAGGGCATCGAGGCCGGTGACCACGTCCTGCACTTCTTCGGCTGGCGCGAGTACGCGGTCGTGGACGCCAGGAACGCCGTCAAGGTGGGCCCGGCGGTCATCCCGGCCGTCAAGGTCGACGACAAGGCCCACGAGGTGCCCCTGTCGGCGTACCTCGGCGTCCTCGGCATGACGGGCCTGACCGCCTACGCCGGCCTGCTGCGCACCGCCTCCTTCAAGGAGGGCGACATCGTGTTCGTCTCCGGCGCCGCGGGTGCCGTGGGCAGCGAGGTCGGTCAGCTCGCCAAACTGCTGGGCGCCTCCCGGGTCATCGGCTCGGCGGGTTCCGACGAGAAGGTCAAGCTGCTGGTCGAGGAGTACGGCTTCGACGCCGCGTTCAACTACAAGAACGGCCCGGTGAGCGAGCAGCTGCGGGAGGCCGCGCCCGACGGCATCGACGTCTACTTCGACAACGTGGGCGGTGACCACCTGGAGGCCGCCATCGGCTCGCTCCGCGAGGGGGGCCGCATCGCCGTCTGCGGCATGATCTCGGTCTACAACAACACCGAGCCCGCGCCCGGCCCGCGCAACCTCGCCCGGCTGATCCAGACCCGGGGCCGCATCGAGGGCTTCCTGGTCGGCGACCACTACGACCTGCAGCCGGAGTTCGTGCAGAAGGTCGGCCCGTGGGTCGCCTCGGGCGAGCTGAAGTACCGCGAGACGGTCGTCGAGGGCATCGAGAACAACCTGGAGGCGTTCCTCGGGGTACTGCGCGGCGACAACATCGGCAAGATGATCGTCAAGCTCTGACGGGCCACGGCTTCTGCTGGGTTTTCGTCATGCGGTAACTTCTTTCCGAAATCCGCCGTCGATCGTGGGCGCGAGTCGTGGCGGACCGAGGAAGAGGACAACCGCATGCCCATCACACAGTCCGACGTCCTGTACACCGCCGTCGCCACCGCCGAGAACGGGCGGGACGGCCGGGTCGCCACGGATGACGGCCGGCTCGACGTCGTCGTGAACCCGCCCAAGGAGATGGGCGGCAGCGGCGCCGGGACCAACCCGGAGCAGCTGTTCGCCGCCGGTTACAGCGCCTGCTTCCAGGGGGCGCTGGGAGTCGTCGCCCGGGCCGAGGGCGCCGACGTCTCCGGGTCGACCGTCACCGCGAAGGTCGGCATCGGCAAGAACGACGACGGGTTCGGGATCATCGTGGAGATCTCGGCCAGCATTCCCGGCGTTTCCGCCGAGGCGGCCCGGGACCTCGTGGAGAAGGCCCACCAGGTGTGCCCCTACTCGAAGGCGACGCGGGGCAACATCACCGTGACGCTGGTCTGAGCACCGTCGTTTCAGACAGCGGAGGCCGCACCCTTGGACGTGGGGTGCGGTCTCTTCTTTCGGCGGGGGTCCGCCACGGGGTGCTCCTCAGCTCGCCAGCGCCGCCCTGTGCACCGCTCTCACCAGCCCGTCGTTCTCCGGTGCCGCCCCGCCCGGGAACGCCATCCGCCGGCGTGTGTAGCCGTACGCCAGGCCGCTGCGGGGGTCGGCGAAGGCCTGGCTGCCGCCCGCGCCGCTGTGGCCGAAGGTGCCCGCGCCCAGGACCGGGTGCCACATGTCGGCGGTGGCCTGGAAGCCGAGGCCGTACGACTTGTGGGCGCGGGCCACCAGGTCGTGGCCGACGGAGTGGATCTGACCCACCTCGGCCACCGTGTCCGGCTTCAGCAGCGGGGGACGGTCGTCCAGTTCGCTGATCGCCGCCGCGTACATCGTCGCGAGCCCGCGCGCGGAGGCGACGCCACCGGCCGACGCCGGTCCCTTGGCCCGTACGAGACGGGAGTTGGCGTACTCGTCCAGCGTGCCCGGCGACGGGACGTGGCCGTTGAAGGCGATCGAGTTCAGCGTGTGCGGGCCGGTCGGCAGGGCGTCCAGCAGCGCCTGCTGCTCGGGGGTGGGGAGCATCGGCTGGACCGTGCGGAAGCGGCGCTCCTCGGACTCGGGCAGCCCCAGGAAGAAGTCCGTCCCGTACGGCGCGCGCACCCGCTCCTCGTACACCTCCTGGAGCGTGCGTCCCGTGGCCCGGCGGACCACCTCGCCGGTGAGCGCGCCGATCACCAGCGCGTGGTAGCCGAAGGCCGTCCCCGGGCGCCAGAACGGCTTCTGGTCGGCGAGCCGTTCGGCCATCGCCCGGTCGTCGGCCAGTTCCTCGGCGGAGAACCCGGCGTCGATCCCGATCAGTCCGGCCCGGTGCGCCAGCAGGTCCCTCAGGGTCACCGCGCCCTTGCCCTCGGCGGCGAACTCCGGCCAGTAGTACGTGACTTTGCGGTCCAGCTCCAGCGTGCCGTCCTGCACCAGGAGCGCGACCACCAGGTGCGCCGCGCCCTTGGTGGACGAGAACACGCCGTACAGCGAGTCCGCCTCCCCGCCCGCCCACAG
Source organism: Streptomyces sp. NPDC048191 (assembly GCF_040652655.1). Taxonomy (NCBI): domain Bacteria; kingdom Bacillati; phylum Actinomycetota; class Actinomycetes; order Kitasatosporales; family Streptomycetaceae; genus Streptomyces; species Streptomyces sp. NPDC048191. Next base: position 216,491 of record NZ_JBEZMO010000010.1, on the reverse strand, counting down.
GTCGACGACCCGCCGCCCGTGTACATACGCGCACAACTGGCCCTCGTAGTCGTCCCGTTCTCCGGCGACGAAGGCGGCGAACTCCTCGCGCACCACCTCGAAACCCTCGGCGACCGTGCCGTGTACGCCGATCTGCTGCGTCATCCGCTCTCCTCAAGTGAGCCGCTGCTCGCTGCTCCCCCTCGCACAACGCCCGTTCCCGCGTCGGACGTTCCCGAGACCGGTACGGCGCGATGCACCCGTTCGACTCAACCTCCGCGGGAGCCCCTGGGTGTTGCCGCTGCCCCGGATGGCGGATGGCGCGGGGTGGCGCGCTCCAGCGCGGCAGCGCTCAGGAGCACCACCACAGGAAACGCCTGCAGGTGCTGCTGGGCGCGGGCGTCGGGGACGGGTGCGAGGTCGTCGGAGCGCTGGTCGGGGTGCCGGCCGGCCGGGACGGGGCAGGGGGCACCGGGGCAGGGTGTGTGGCGCCGGAACCGGTCGCGGCGGTCTGCTGCGCCGCGGCCGTGTCCTTCGCCTCGGGCGACTTGGACTGCTTGTCCTTGGGCGACTTGGAGGCGGACGCGGAGGAAGTGCCGCTCGGGGACGCGGAGCCGTGCGCGCCGGGGGCGGTGCCGGAGGCGCCGGAGGCCGGGTCGGCGGTGCCGCCGGGGGACGCCGAGGACGTGCCGCCGTCGGCCGCGGTACCGCCCGCCGGGCGCTGTGCGCTGGAGAAGGGCGAGAAGGGCGCGTCCGTGCCGAGTTCGGCGAGGCCGAGGCTGCCCGCGGCCAGCACGAAGCCCGCGGTGATCAGCACGGCACGCCGGCGCCGGCGCCGGTGCGCGGCGGCCTTGCGGTCGCGACGGCTGGAGTCCGCGTCGGCCGGGCTCACGGTGGCACCGCCCCGTGCCCTGCGCCGGGCGGCCCGGCCACCGGACTCGGACCCGGCCGTGGGCTCGGGGTCGCCGTCCGGGCCGGGGTCGGGATCGTGGTCGCGGTCGTGGTCGTGGTCGTGGTCGGCCGCGGGCTCGGGCTCGGACCGCGCATCCCACTCCTGGGGCGCGCCGTGACCCTGGGCCGGGATGCGCGCGTCGTACCCGCCGTACCCCGCTGACGGGGTGTCGTAAGCGCCTTCGGCGGGCGCGTGACCGCCGTGACCCGGCATGCCACCCGTCCCCGCGTGCGCGTGCGCGTAGGCGACCGTCGGATCGGCCGCCGGGCGCGCCGGAGTCCCGCACCCGGGGCAGGCCAGGGCGCCGTTGAGGTGCCGTTGGCACGGGTGGCAGTAGTCCATGACGCCGGAAGACTAGATTCCTCGCCGGTAACGTTCCTAGGGGTGTCTGTGAAGGTTTTGTGGATCACCGAAATAATTCTCGAAAGGCTTGTCGAAACCGTTACCTGTTCGCCCCATTGACACCCCCGCCACCCCGTCCTTACTGTCACGCCAACATTTCGAACGTGTGACGAAATCTCGAACAGCTGAAGGGCAACTGCCGTGCGCATCACCGGAATCAGCACACACGTGGTCGGCACGCCGTGGCGCAACCTGACCTACGTCCAGGTGCACACCGACGAGGGGATCACGGGAGTCGGCGAGACCCGGATGCTCGGTCACACCGACGCGCTGATCGGCTACTTGCGGGAGGCCGAGGCCAATCACATCCTCGGCTCGGACCCGTTCGCGGTCGAGGATCTGGTACGCCGGATGAAGTACGGCGACTACGGCCGAGCGGGCGAGATCGTCATGTCCGGCATCGCGGTCGTCGAGATGGCCTGCTGGGACATCAAGGGCAAGGCGCTGGGCGTGCCGGTGTGGCAGCTGCTCGGCGGCAAGGTGACGGACCGGGTCAAGGCGTACGCCAACGGGTGGTACACGACCGAGCGAACGCCGGAGGCGTACCACAAGGCCGCCCAGGGGGTCATGGAGCGCGGATACAAGGCGCTGAAGATCGACCCCTTCGGCACCGGGCACTTCGAGCTGGATCACCGGGAAACCCTTTACGCCGTCTCCCTCATCGAGGCCGTGCGGGACGCGATCGGCCCCGAGGCCGAGCTGATGCTGGAGATGCACGGCCGCTTCTCCCCCGCCACCGCCGTGCGGCTCGCCAAGGAGATGGCCCCCTTCAAGCCGGCCTGGCTGGAGGAGCCGGTCCCGCCGGAGAACCTCAAGGCGCTGGAGAAGGTCGCGGCCAAGGTGGACGTCCCGGTCGCCACCGGTGAGCGGATCCACGACCGGATCGAGTTCCGCGAGCTCTTCGACAGCCAGGCCGTGGACATCCTCCAGCCCGACGTCGGCCACATCGGCGGCATCTGGGAGACCCGCAAGCTGGCGGCGACCGCCGAGACGCACTACATGCTGGTCGCGCCGCACAACGTCGGCGGCCCGGTGCTCACCGCCGCCTCCCTCCAGGTCGGATTCACCTCGCCGAACTTCAAGATCCTCGAGCACTTCAACGACTTCGCGGACGCGGAGATCAAGAAGGTGGTCAAGGGGGCGCCGCAGGTCGTGGACGGGTACTTCCACCTGTCCGAGGCGCCCGGTCTCGGGGTCGAGCTGGACGTCGAGGCCGCCGCCGAGTTCCCGCAGCAGCAGGCCCGGTTCGACCTGTGGGCCGAGGGCTGGGAGCAGCGCAAGCCGAAGGGTACGAAGTGAGTTCCCAGGTCGTCGTCGAGGCTCCGGGCCGGCACCGCGTCGAGGAGCACACGCCCCGGGCGCCCGGTCCCGGCGAGGCGCTGGTGACCGTGCACGCGGTCGGCATCTGCGGCAGCGACCGCGAGGTGTACCAGGGCAACCGGCCCGAGGGGTACGTCCGTTACCCGCTCACGCCCGGCCACGAGTGGTCGGGGACGGTCGCCGCGGTGGGCGCCGGGGTGCCGGAGGGCCTCGTCGGCCGCAAGGTCGTCGGTGAGGGCTTCCGCAACTGCCAGGTGTGCGACCGCTGTCACGCCGGCGAGACCACCCTGTGCGCCCACGGCTACGAGGAGACCGGGTTCACCCAGCCGGGTGCCATGGCCGCCACCCTGACCCTCCCGGCCCGGCTGCTGCACGTGCTGCCGGACGACGCCGACCTGACCGCCGCCGCCCTGCTGGAGCCGGCCGCCTGTGTCGCGGCCGCCGCCCTGAAGGCGGGCGCCCGGCCGGGCGAGCGGGTCGCGGTGGTCGGTACCGGCACCCTCGGGATGTTCGCCGTGCAGTTCCTGAAAGCGGTCTCACCGGCGGAGCTGCTCGTCGTCGGCACCAGAGACGACCGGGAAGCGCTGTCACGGCGGTTCGGGGCGACCGACTTCCGGCTCAAGGACCAGGAGCTCCCGGACGACTTCGACGTCGTCGTCGAGACGGCGGGCTCGGCCTCCGCCGCACGCACCGCCGCCGCACTGCTCCGGCGCGGCGGACGGCTGGTCCTGACCGGGATCCCGGCACCGGGCGCGGACGGGCTCGACCCCACCGATCTCGTCGTACGGCAGCTGGAGGTGCACACCGTCTTCGGGGCGCCGCCGGACGCCTGGGCGCACACCGTGCGGGTCTTCGGGGCCGGGCTGCTCCAGCCGCTGCCGCTGGTCACGCACGAGCTGCCGCTGACCGAGTTCCCGCAGGCCATCGAGTTGGTCGGGGCCGGCGATCCGAAGGTGGGCAAGGTGCTGCTGCGCCCCTAGAGACGTACGCCGGTCAGGACGTGACCTGACGGCGCCCTGACCGGCGTACCACCACGGCCGCCTTTTTCGCAGCGCCACCCGGGCCGTCCCCCGCCCCGAGCTGCGAACCTCGTCCGAAATACCGAACACTAAGGACAGCTAGTGACCGACGCTTCCGCTCCGGCAGCCCGCAGGCCCGGCGAGCAGGTGCTCGCCACGCTCGGCCTGGCCGCGCCCGCCCTCGACCCCGCCGACGCCTCTCCCCACAGCTTCCCGGGCGGCGGCCGCTGGCGCACCGAGATCCCCTCGTGCGAGGGTCCCGAAGCGCTGGCGGTCGTCCTGAAGGAGTCCTCGCGCCTGGATGTGCCGATCCACCGGATCAGCCAGGGCAGCGGCGTGTGGATGCTCACCGACGCCGAGATCACCGAGATGGTCGAGGCCACCGCCGAACGCGACATCGAACTCTGTCTGTTCACCGGCCCGCGCGGCACCTGGGACATCGGCGGCTCGGTGCGCTCCGACTCACGGGGAGCCGGACTGCGCGCACGGGGTCACGACGCCGTCGCCGGGTGCGTCGAAGACGCCGTGCGGGCCACCGAGTTGGGCGTCAAGTGCCTGCTGGTCGCCGACGAGGGCGTGCTGTGGACGCTGCACCGGGCCCGGGAGACCGGCATCATCCCGGCCGACACCACGCTGAAGGTCTCGGCGCTCATCGGCCCCGTCAACCCGGCCGCGTACGCCGTCTTCGAGCGGCTCGGCGCCGACTCCGTCAACGTGCCCAGCGATCTGACGCTGGATCACCTCACCGAGATCCGCCGGGTCTCCGGCGCCCCCATGGACATGTACATCGAGGCCCCCGACGACCTCGGCGGCTATGTGCGCATGTACGAGGTCGCGGAGCTGATCCGGCGCGGCGCCCCGCTCTACCTGAAGTTCGGTCTGTCCAAGGCGCCCGGCATCTACCCGTGGGGCACCCACCTCAGGGACGTGACCCTGGACACCGCCCGGGAGCGGGTGCGGCGCGGCCGGCTCGCCCTGGACCTGCTCGCCCGGCACGGCGCGGACGGCGACATGGCGCCGCTCGGCTCCCGGCTGCCCGGAAGGCTCAACCGCTTCTCCATCACCGCGTGACCCCTCTCAACGCCGACACGAATCAAGGACGGATCACCATGCGCAACCGCAGAGCCGCACTCGCCGCGATATCCGCGACCGCCTCGCTCGCCCTCACCCTGACCGCCTGCGGGCAGAGCGGCTCGGGCGGCAGCAAGGAGAAGACGGGCGACGTCAAGGGCGCCACGATCGGCATCGCGATGCCGACGAAGTCCTCCGAGCGGTGGATCAACGACGGCAACGACATGGTCAAGAACCTCAAGGCCAAAGGCTACAAGACCAAGCTGGTCTACGGCGAGGACGACCCGAGCACCCAGGTCTCGCAGATCGAGAACATGATCACGCAGGGCGTCAAGGGCCTGATCATCGCGGCCATCGACAACAAGTCCCTGAACAACGTGCTCCAGGAGGCCGCCCAGGCCAACATCCCGGTCATCGCCTACGACCGGCTGATCCTCGGCACCAAGAACGTCGACTACTACGCCTCGTTCGACAACGAGAAGGTCGGCACCCTCCAGGGCACCTACATCGTGCACAAGCTCGGACTGGACAGCGGCAAGAAGGGCCCGTTCAACATCGAGCTGTTCGCCGGGTCCAACGACGACAACAACACCCAGTACTTCTTCAACGGCGCGATGAAGGTGCTCCAGCCGTACATCGACAAGAAGGAACTGGTCGTCAAGTCCGGGCAGACCAAGCTCACCCAGGTCACCACCCTGCGCTGGGACGGCACCACCGCGCAGAAGCGCATGGAGGACATCCTCACCTCCTCCTACAAGAGCGGCAAGGTCGACGCGGTGCTCTCGCCCTACGACGGCATCTCCATCGGCATCATCTCCGCGCTGAAGTCCGACGGTTACGGCACCGGCAGCCAGCCGCTGCCCGTCATCACCGGCCAGGACGCCGAACTGGCCTCGGTGAAGTCGATCATCGCGGGCCAGCAGTCCCAGACCGTCTTCAAGGACAGCCGCAAGGAGACCGCGGTCGCGGTGTCCATGGTCGACGACGTCCTGCACGGCAAGAAGCCCCAGGTCAACGACACCAAGACCTACACCAACGGCGCCAAGGTGGTCCCCTCCTACCTGCTGCAGCCGGTGAGCGTGGACAAGACCAACTACGAGGACGTGCTGGTCAAGGGCGGTTACTACACCGAGTCCCAGCTCAAGTGATCCCGTCCCTCTGCCCGACCCCACACTGATTGGAAGGCACGACCATGGCGGGACCCGTCCTGGAAATGCGCTCGATCGTCAAGACCTTTCCCGGTGTCAAGGCGCTGTCGGACGTCACCCTGACCGTCCGGCAGGGCGAGGTCCACGCCATCTGCGGGGAGAACGGCGCCGGCAAGTCCACCCTGATGAAGGTGCTCTCCGGCGTCCATCCGCACGGCACCTACGAGGGCGAGATCCTCTTCGAGCAGGAGGTCTGCCGGTTCAAGGACATCCGGGCGAGCGAGCAGCACGGCATCGTCATCATCCACCAGGAGCTGGCGCTGGTGCCGTACCTCTCCATCGCGGAGAACATCTTCCTCGGCAACGAGCACGCCAGGCGCGGGCTCATCAACTGGCGCGAGACCCTGCGCCACGCCGCCGAACTGCTGCGCCGGGTCGGTCTCGACGAGCACCCGGAGACCCGCGTCGCCGACATCGGCGTGGGCAAGCAGCAGCTCGTGGAGATCGCCAAGGCGCTGTCGAAGGAGGTGAAGCTGCTCATCCTCGACGAGCCGACGGCGGCCCTGAACGACGAGGACAGCGGCAAACTCCTCGACCTGATCCTGGAGCTGAAGAACCAGGGCATCACCTCGATCATCATCTCCCACAAGCTGGGCGAGATCCGCCGGGTCGCCGGCTCGGTGACGATCATCCGCGACGGGCGGTCCATCGAGACGCTCGACGTGAAGGCGCCGGAGACGACCGAGGACCGGATCATCAGCGGCATGGTGGGCCGCGACCTCGACCACCGCTTCCCCGAGCGCACCCCGCACGAGCCGGAGGAGGGCGCGACCCCCGCGCTGGAGATCCGCAACTGGACCGTGCACCACCCCATCGACCAGCAGCGCAAGGTCGTGGACGACGTGTCGATCAGCGTGCGCCGGGGCGAGATCGTCGGCATCGCGGGCCTGATGGGCGCCGGCCGCACCGAACTCGCGATGAGCGTGTTCGGCCGCACCTACGGCCGGTACGCGGGCGGCACGGTCCTCAAGGACGGCGTCGAGATCCGTACGAAGTCCGTCGCGGAGGCGGTGGAGCACGGCATCGCGTACGTCACCGAGGACCGCAAGCACTACGGCCTGAACCTCATCGACACCATCAACCGGAACATCTCGCTGACCGCGCTGCGGAAGGTCGCCAAGCGGGGCGTGGTGGACGAGCAGGCCGAGCGGCAGGTCTCCGAGGGCTACCGCAAGTCGATGAACATCAAGGCACCGACGGTCTTCGAGCCGGTGGGGAAGCTGTCCGGCGGCAACCAGCAGAAGGTCGTCCTCAGCAAGTGGATCTTCGCGGGTCCGGACGTGCTGATCCTGGACGAGCCCACGCGCGGCATCGACGTGGGCGCCAAGTACGAGATCTACACGGTCATCGACCGACTGGCGGCCCAGGGCAAGGCGGTCGTCTTCATCTCCTCCGAGCTGCCGGAGCTGCTCGGCATGTGCGACCGCATCTACACGATGGCCGCCGGGCGGCTGACCGGTGAGGTGCCGCGGGCCGAGGCCACGCAGGAAGTGCTGATGCGCCAGATGACGAAGGACAAAGAGGTAACGCGATGAGCACGGACGTCACCGACAAGACTCCGGCGGCCGCACCGCCGGGCAAGGGCGGACCGACCGCCGGCGAGGGCCTGTTGCAGCTGGTGCTCGGCGGCCTGCGCCGCAACATGCGCCAGTACGGCATGCTGATCGCGCTCGGTCTGATCGTCGTCCTCTTCCAGTTCTGGACCGGCGGGGACCTGCTGCTGCCCCGCAACGTCTCCAACCTGGTGCTGCAGAACAGCTACATCCTGATCCTCGCGATCGGCATGATGCTGGTGATCATCGCCGGGCACATCGACCTGTCGGTCGGCTCGATCACGGCGTTCGTGGGCGCGTTCGCGGCCGTGCTCACCGTGCAGCACCACATGGCGTGGCCCCTCGCGCTGGTGCTCTGCCTGCTGGTGGGCGCGGTGGCGGGATCCGTACAGGGCTTCCTGATCGCCTATTTCGGCATACCGTCGTTCATCGTCACACTGGCGGGCATGCTGCTCTTCCGCGGCCTGACGGAGATCCTGCTCAAGGGCCAGACCCTCGGCCCGTTCCCGAACGGCCTGCAGAAGATCGGCAACGGCTTCCTGCCGGAGGTCGGCCCGAACACCAACTACCACAACCTCACGCTGCTCCTCGGCATCGTCCTGGTCGCCGCCGTGGTGTGGCAGGAGGTGCGCGACCGGCGCCGCCAGCAGGAGTTCTCCCTCGACGTGGTGCCGAGGAACCTCTTCCTGCTCAAGCTCGTCGCCCTGGTCGCCGCGATCGTCGCCCTCACGATGCTGCTCGCCAGCTACGACGGCGCGCCGATCATCCTGATCGTCCTCGGCGTCCTGGTGGGCGGCTACGGCTACGTGATGCGCAACTCGGTCTTCGGCCGCCACATCTACGCCATCGGCGGCAACCTGCCGGCGGCCAAGCTGTCCGGCGTGAAGGACAAGCGCATCACCTTCCAGGTGTTCCTGAACATGGGCGTGCTCGCGGCCCTGGCGGGTCTGGTGGTGGCCGCCCGCCTGAACGCGGCCTCGCCGAAGGCGGGTGACGGCTTCGAATTGGAGGCGATCGCCTCCTCGTTCATCGGCGGCGCCTCCATGAGCGGCGGTGTCGGCACCGTCCTCGGTGCCATCATCGGCGGTCTCGTCCTCGGCGTGCTGAACAACGGCATGAACCTCCTCAGCGTCGGCACCGACTGGCAGCAGGTCATCAAGGGCCTGGCCCTGTTGGCGGCGGTCGGCTTCGACGTGTGGAACAAGCGCAAGTCCGGTTCGTAAACCAGATCGGGCCCCGCCGGTGAAGGCGGGGCCCCTCCTCTTCCGGGAGCCGCATCCATGGAACTGAACAGACGCACGGTCATGGCAGGAGCAGCCGCGGCGGGCCTCGCCGCCACCACCCTCGGCTCGGGCAGCGCCCAGGCCGCCACCGCTTCGTCAGGGGGCCGCAAGCCGGTGAAGGAACTCTTCGGCACGCTCGCCGACGGCACCAAGGTCCACCGCTGGTCGCTGGAGAACGGCGGCACCCGCCTGAAGGTCCTCTCCTACGGCGGCATCATCCAGTCCCTGGAGATCCCCGACCGGCACGGCCGGTACGCCAACGTCTCCCTCGGCTACGACACCCTCGACGCGTACGTCAAGGGCACGACCTACTTCGGCGCGACCATCGGCCGCTACGGCAACCGCATCGCCAAGGGCCGGTTCACCCTGGACGGCAGGAAGTACCAGCTGTCCGTCAACGACGGCGTGAACAGCCTGCACGGCGGCGCCAAGGGCTTCAACACCAAGGTGTGGGACATCGAGCCGTTCACCTGCGGCTCCGACGTCGGTCTGCACCTGCACTACACGAGTGTCGACGGCGAGATGGGCTACCCGGGCACGCTGAGGACGAAGGTCACCTTCACCCTGAACCGGCACGGCGACTGGCGGATCGACTACGAGGCCACCACCGACAAGCCGACCATCGTCAACCTCACGAACCACACGTACTACAACCTCGCGGGCGAGGGCAGCGGCAGCATCTACGACCACGAACTCTGGCTCGCCGCGGACCGGTTCACCCCCACCGACTCGGGCCTGATCCCCACCGGCGAACTGGCGGGGGTCAAGGGCACCCCCTTCGACTTCACCCACGCCAAGCCGATCGGCCGGGACATCCGCACCGGCCACCCGCAGCTGGTCACCGCCAAGGGCTACGACCACAACTTCGTGCTCGACAAGGGTGTGACCGCCCGGCCCGAGCACGTGGTGACGCTGCGCGACCCCGGCTCCGGCCGCACCCTGAAGATCCTCACCGACCAGCCCGGTGTGCAGTTCTACTCGGGCAACTTCCTCGACGGCACGCTCGTCGGACAGTCCGGCCACACCTACCGGCAGGGTGACGGCCTGGCCCTGGAGACCCAGCACTTCCCGGACTCCCCGAACGAGCCGTCGTTCCCGTCGACCGTGCTGCGGCCGGGGCAGACGTACCGGACGACGACGATCCACACGTTCTCCGCGTGAACCACACCACACACAGGGTGAGTTGAACGCCACTGGTGTGCCTGCCGTATCCATGGGTGGCCCGTGCTCCCCCGCACGGGCCACCCTGAACGGAGGTCCCCTTTGGCCGGCAACGTCACCTCGTTGTTCCGCGGTACCGCCGCGCACAGCCCCTCCATGGCGGCGCTGACGCGCGAGGGCGGGGACGGGACCGGGCCGGTGGACTTCTGCATTCCGTGCAACCCGTACTTCCCCACGCCGGCCATGTTCGAGGAGATGTCGGCCCGGCTGCGCGAGATCGTCACGTACTACCCGAGCAGCGCCGAGACCATCACCGGCGAGCTGTGCTCCCTGCTCCAGCTGCCGCCGCAGTGCGTGGCGATGGGCAACGGGTCGACGGAGCTGATCACCTGGATCGACCACCTGCTGGTCCGCGAGTCCCTGGCGATCCCCGTGCCGACCTTCGGCCGCTGGACCGACCAGCCGATGGAGACCGGCAAGCGGGTCGACATGTTCCCGCTCCAGGAGGCGAGCGGCTTCGCGCTGGACCTCGCCCGGTACGCGGACTTCATCCGCACCCGGGGCACCCGCGTGGCCGTCGTCTGCAATCCCAACAACCCCGACGGCGGCTATCTGCGCAAGCAGCAGCTGGTGCAGTTCATGGACGCGATGGCGGACCTGGACCTGGTGGTCGTGGACGAGTCGTTCCTGGAGTTCGCCGACGCGGAGACCGAGCCCAGCGTCGTCCAGGAGGCCATGCTCCGGCCCAACGTGATCGTGCTGCGCAGCCTCGGCAAGAACTTCGGCCTGCACGGCGTCCGCTTCGGTTACCTGGTGGCGAACCCGGCCCTGGCGGGCCGGGTCCGCTCGATGCTCCCGAAATGGAACCTCAACGCCTTCGCCGAGCACGTGGTGTTCATGCTGAAGGAGCACGGCCCCGAGTACGCGCAGAGCCTCCAGCAGGTCCGCCGCGACCGGCTGGAGATGGCCAGCCACCTGTCGGCGCTCCCGGGCCTGACGGTGTACCCCTCCCAGGGGAACTTCCTCTTCGTCCGCCTGCCCGTCGGCGCCGAGGGCACGGTGGTCCGGGACCGGATGCTCACCGAGCACCGGATCCTGGTCCGTGAGTGCGGCAACAAGATCGGTTCCTCCAGTCGCTTCCTGAGACTCGTGGTGCGCCCCCAGGTCGACGTGCGTCGCCTGGTGTCCGGCCTGGAACAGGTGCTCTACGGGACCAGGAGGGGAGCCGCCGTACCCGAGCTGGGCACCGGGACCAGCTACAGCTCGGGTACGGCGGCGGTGGACCGGCTGATGAGCGAGACCAACGGAGGCGGCGTGCCGGGGCTGGCCGCACAGGCCCAGGCCATGGCCGCCGCTCCCGCTCCGGCCGTCGGCACCGGCATGCCGCTCCCCGCCGCCGTACCGCCCGGCGCCGGGATGCCGATGCCGGCGGCGCCCTTGCCCGCGGCGCCTCAGCCGGTGCCCGCGGCGCCTCAGCAGATACCCGCGCCGCAGCCGATGGCACCCGTGCAGCAGCCGGTGGCACCGGTGCCGGTCCCGCAGCCGGCGCCCCCGGTGCCGGCGCCCGCTCCCCTGCCGACGCCGTTGCCCGCTCCGACTCCGGTGCCGGCCCCCATGCCGGTACCTGCCCCCGCCCCGGTACCGGCTCCCGCTGCCGCCGTCGCGCCGACCCCGCCCGGTGTCCCGGCGCGCGGTGGCCTGACGGCGGCTCAGGTACGCGGTATGACGGCGCCGGCTTCCGATCTGACCCCGGCCCCGGCCACGGGGTGGCCCAACGCGCAGAGCTGGCCGAACGCGGCGGGGGCGTGAGGGCGGTCCCGCCGCGTCAGTGGGCGACCGGCCAACCGCTGGTCCAGTCGCGCAGGTTGACACGTGGCGCGCGACGAAGCTGCTGTCAGCACGCCGCGTGCACAGAAGTGGCGGAGCCGCGCTCACGGTGAGTGTTCGAGCCGGGCGGCGCGCGAGGGCAGGTGTAGTCGACGTGCGTCCCTCGCGCGCCTCTGGCGGCCGTTGCCCCTGGCCCGACGATTCCGCAGGTCAACCGACGGATGACCGTTCACCGGCGGTGACCGTCAGGGACCGACAGGGGCCACCGCCTGCTCGGAGTGACCGGGCGTGGCGGGCGCCGGGCCTACTTGTTCGGGCACTCCTTCCAGGCCAGGTGGTACACCGTGCTGATGTCACCGTCCGTGGAGTCCATGGTCATGAAGCTGACCTTGTTGGGTGAGGTGGTGCCGGCGTTCACCCGGAGCTCGGTGTTGATGTTGAAGTTGCGCAGGACCCCGCAGGGCGCCCACACCAGCTGGGCCCAGTCCGTGCTGTCGGTGGCCTGCCAGTCGTCGTTGTAGGCGCCGCTGAAGGGGTGGCTCTTGGGGACGGTCTGCGAGGAGCCCTGGAAGTAGTACGAGGCTCTCTGGGTGGCGCTCGCGCCGGGCTGCAGGGACAGGAAGCCGCGGTAGTCGGCGCTGGCTATCGCGTAGGTGAAGCCCTGGGGGACGTGGACCACCAGGTTGAGCTGGCAGTTCTTGCGGAAGGCCGTGGGGTCGGAGTTGCCTCCGGCCTGGGCCAGGTAGCTGCTGTAGGTCACCGTGAAGGCGGTGTTGTCCGGCGAGACGGCGACCGCCGCGGTGCCCTCGGGACAGCCGGAGCCGTTCACCGTCGCCACGTCGATGACGATCTTGTCCGGGGGCGGGTTGTCGAACACGCCCGAGGCGGGCGCGTGCGCGGGTAGCGCGGTGGTGAGCAGCGCCGCCACGGCACCGCTCAGGAGGAGTCCACCAGCCATGAATTCTCCCGGGGTCGAAGGTGTGGGGGGTCTGTATGGAACCTGTGAAGCGCTCCGCATCGTAGGGAGCCCCGCTCACCACCGGGAGGTTCAACTCCGGCCATTCACAACCGGCCGTTCACACCGCGTTCTACGGGTTCTCCCACGCCGCCGGCTCCGTCGCCAGCGCCCGCACCGGATCCGGCAGCGCGTCCGCCGCGAGGTCGGCGAGGGTGACACCCTCCAGGATCCGGCGGACGCTCGCGCGCAACGCGATCCACAGGGGCAGCAGGGGCTGTGCGGTGCCGGTGTAGGCGAGTCCCGTCGGACGCTCTCCGCGCACCGAGACGATCGGGCCGTCCACAGCACGGATCACGTCCGCGACCGTGATCTCGGCCGCGTCCCGCGCCAGCCGGTAACCGCCGCCTCCGCCGCGCCGGCTGTCGACGATCCCGGCCCGCCTCAGGTCGCCCAGGATCCCTTCCAGGAACTTGTGCGGGATGTCCTGGACGGCGGCGATTTCCTCCGCCTTCACTGGGCCGTTACCCTGCCGTACAGCCAGCTCCAGTACCGCCCGTACCGCGTAGTCCGCCCGCGCCGAGATCCTCATGGGTCCATTGTGCGGCGTCGCCGCAGGGAGAATGGCCTCGCCCGCGCCCCGTAAGATCGCCCGGGAGGATCCACCTTGGCGCTCAGCAGACGTTCTTTCAGTGCCCTGGCCGGCTCGACCGCGCTCGGGCTCGCCCTGGGCGGCAGCGGCGGCCCCGGGGCGCCCTCGGCGTACGCGGCGCGCAGCGTGCCGACCGGCCCGGCACCCGCCCCGCCGAGCGCCGACGGCCGGCCGCACACCATCGGCTACGACCGGTACTCGCTGCTCGTCGACGGCAGGCGCCTGGTGGTGTGGTCCGGGGAGATGCACCCCTTCCGGCTGCCGAGCCCCTCCTTGTGGCGGGACGTGCTGCAGAAGATGCGGGCGCACGGCTACAACGCCGTGAGCATCTACGTGGCCTGGAACTACCACTCCCCCGCGCCCGGCCACTACGACTTCACCGGCGTCCGGGACCTGGACCTGTTCCTGCGGACGGCCGCCGAGACGGGCCTGTACGTCATCCTGCGGCCCGGCCCGTACATCAACGCCGAGGTGGACGGCGGCGGTTTCCCCGGCTGGCTCACGGCGACGAAGGGCACGGCCCGGACCGACGACCCGGCCTACCTGGGGCACGCCGACGCCTGGCTGACCCAGGTGAACCGGATGGCCCGCCGGCACCTGTTCACCCAGGGCACCGGCACGGTCCTGCTGTACCAGATCGAGAACGAGTACGACGCCCACGTCGACGCCACCGGCCGCGCGTACCTGTCGCACCTGTACAAGAAGGTGCGGGCCGACGGCATCGACGTGCCGCTGTTCCACAACGACAAGGGACGCAACGGCTACTGGACGCCCGGCTCGTTCGACACCGGCGGTGAGAAGGGCGGCTGGCTGTACGGCTTCGACGGGTACCCGTCGCCGTCGCAGACGCCGCCGGACTGGGGCACGTTCGGGCCCGGCGGGACGAAGGGCGGGGCCAGTGCCTCGCCGTCCACACCAGGGTTCGTGCCGGAGTTCGGCGGCGGCTGGTTCGACCCGTGGGGCGGGGCCTGGTTCGACGGCCTGGGGTACGCCGAGTCACGGCGGACGAGGGACGCCGCCTACGAGCGCCGCTTCTACCTCACGAACCTCGCCAACGGCCTGACCCTGCACAACGTCTACATGACCTTCGGCGGGACCTCCTGGGGCTGGCTGCCCGCGCCGGTCGTCTACACGTCGTACGACTACGGCGCCGCCATCGACGAGGGCCGGAACGTCACCGAGAAGATCGCGCCGATGCACCAGCTCGGCCATCTGCTCCAGCGCGTGCCCGACTTCGCCAAGCTGGACCGGGCGGCGGACGTGCACGCGGCGGGCCTGAAGGTCTACCACCTGACCAACCCGGACACCGGCGCCCATGTCTACGTCGCCCGCAACGACGGCGCGGACGAGGTCACCACCGATCTGCCGACCGACGCCGGCCGGCTGCGGATCACCGTGCCCGGCAGGGACGCCCGGCTGTTCACGACCGGGCTGAAGCTGGGCCGGCGGACGCTGAAGTACTCCACCGCCTCGCCCATGCTGTGCCTGACGGCGGGGCGGCAGGACATCGCGGCGTTCTCCGGGCGCCTGGGCGACATGGCCGAGCTGGTGCTGCGGTGCCCGGCCGAGCCGGACGTCATGCGGCTGGACCCGGAGGCCGCCTGGGCCCTCGACGACGACGAACTGCATGTGAACGTGCCGCTCGGCCAGGGCGGGCTGACCCGGGTGCTGGTGCAGAAGGGCGAGACCGACACCCCGCTGCTGCTGCTCTTCGCCGACGACGCCACCGCGGTCCGCCTCTTCCCGTACGACACCCCGTCCGGGACCCTGCTGGTGTACGGCCCCGCGCTGCTGCGCCACGTCGAACTGCGCGGCTCCGAGGTCCACTTGACGGGCGACGTCACCGAGACGACGACTGTGGAGGTGTGGGGGCCGCGCGGAATCGACACCCTGGTGTGGAACGGACGCACCCTGCCCACCCGGGTCACGATGTCCGGCAGTCTGATGACCACCGGGCTGCTGCCCGCCGTGCCCGAGGTGCGGCTGCCCGAGCTGGGCGGCTGGCGGATGCGCAGGGAGAACCCGGAGGCCGGGCCCGGCTTCGACGACTCCGGCTGGCAGGTCGCGGACCGGACGACGTCGTTCAGCACCACGCCCGTCCCCGCCGGTCAGCCGGTGCTGTTCGCGGACGACTACGGCTTCCACTACGGGGACGTCTGGTACCGCGGCTCCTTCACCGACGCCACCGGCCTGGCGGAGGTCTCGCTGGCCTACAGCACGGGCACCCAGGGCCTGTTGATGGCCTGGCTGGACGGCGAGCCGCTGGGCACGCACCGGATGCCGGTGCCCGACAAGAACACGACCGTCAGAAAGGGGAGTTGGACGGACACGGCGGTCTTCCCGGTGCGTGACACACTGCGCACCCCCGGCCGGCATGTGCTGTCCGTGCTCGTGCGGCGCATGCAGCACGACCAGGACGGCAAGGGGCTCGACACCCACAAGGCGGCCCGCGGGCTGACGGCGGCCACCTTCAGGGGCGCCTCGCCGAAGGTGAGGTGGCGGATCCAGGGCGAGGGGCCGGTGGACCCCGTGCGCGGCCCCATGAACAACGGCGGCCTGTACGGCGAGCGGGAGGGCTGGCATCTGCCCGGCTTCCGGGACCACGACTGGGAGAGGGCGACCTTCCCGCGGGCCGCCCGGTACCAGGGCGTGACCTGGTACCGGACCACGTTCCGGCTGTCGGTGCCGGCCGGCGTCGACGCCTCGGTCGGCCTGACCCTGGACGACGACCCGTACCGCGCCTACCGCGCCCAGATCTTCCTCAACGGCTGGAACCTGGGCCAGTACATCAACAACGTGGGCCCGCAGCACACCTTCGTCCTGCCCAACGGCATCCTGCGCACCCGGGGCACCAACACCCTGGCGCTGGCGGTCCTCTCGGAGTTCACCACGCTGTCGGGCCCCGGGTCGGTACGGCTCTCGCTGCTCGGCAGGGCAACGGGCGGGCTGCCGGTCACGCCGGTCTGATCACACCGGTCTGATCACGCCAGCCTGATCACGTTCCAGGACAGCGGTTCCAGTACGGCGGTGAGGGTGCCGTCCGCCAGGGCGGTGCCCTCGACGGGGTGCGGGACGACCCGCTCGGGGTCGTCGAGGGTGTTGCGGGCGTCGGGGTCCGCGTCCGCGAGGGCGCTGTGCTCGGTGACGGCCGTCAACTCCAGGCCGTTCAGGGTGACTTCGAGGGACAGGGCGTCGTCACGGCTGCGGTTGACGGCGAACACGGTGACCGAGCCGTCGGCCGCGCGGACGGCCGTGGCGTGCAGCAGGTCCGTCTCGCCGTACTTCTTCGTGTCGTACGTCGGCGAGTCCACGCGCACGTCGAGGACCTCGCCCCGGCCGTGCTCCGACGCCTGCGCGAACGGGAAGAACGTCGTCTGCCGCCAGGCCGGGCCGCCCGGCTCGGTCATGATCGGGGCGATCACGTTGACCAGTTGGGCCAGGCAGGCGACGGTGACGCGGTCGGCGTGCCGGAGCAGCGCGATGAGCAGCGAGCCGAGGACGACGGCGTCCGTGACGCTGTAGTTGTCCTCCAGCAGTCGCGGGGCCTCGGGCCAGTCGTGCCGCTCGAACGTCTTCGCGTGCTCCTCCCAGCGGGAGAGGTACCAGACGTTCCACTCGTCGAAGGAGAGGTTGATCCTCTTCTTCGACTTGAGCCGGGCGCCGACGTGGTCGGCCGTCGCGACCACGTTCTCGATGAAGGACTCCATGTCGACGGCCGAGGCGAGGAAGGAGTCCACGTCGCCGTCGACCGGCTCGTAGTAGGCGTGCAGGGAGATGTGGTCGACCAGGTCGTACGCCTCCTGGAGGACGGTCGCCTCCCACTCGGCGAAGGTGGGCATGGCCTGGCTGGAGGAGCCGCAGGCGACCAGTTCGACGGTGGGGTCGGCCTGGCGCATGGCCCGCGCGGTCTCGGCGGCGAGCCGGCCGTACTCGTGGGCGGTCTTGTGCCCGGTCTGCCAGGGGCCGTCCATCTCGTTGCCGAGGCACCACAGCTTGATGCCGAAGGGGTCCTTGTCGCCGTGGGCCGCACGGAGGTCGGAGAGGGCGGTGCCGGCGGGATGGTTGGCGTACTCCTGGAGTTCCAGGGCCTCGGCGACGCCTCTCGTCCCGAGGTTCACGGCCATCATGGGTTCGGCCTGCGGGCCGATCTTCTTCAGGAACGCGATGTACTCCGACAGGCCGAAGCGGTTCGTCTCGGTGGAGTGCCAGGCGAGGTCGAGGCGGCGGGGGCGGTCCTCGGCCGGGCCCACCGAGTCCTCCCACCGGTGGCCGGAGACGAAGTTGCCGCCGGGGTAGCGGACGGCGGTGACGCCGAGTTCGCGCACGAGGTCCAGGACGTCCGTGCGCAGCCCTTCGGCGTCGGCCGTGGGATGGCCGGGCTCGAAGATGCCGGTGTAGACGCAGCGGCCCAGGTGTTCCACGAAGGAGCCGAAGAGGCGGGGGCTGACCGGGCCGACGGTGAAAGCGGGGTCCAGGGTGAAGCGGGCGGTGCTCTTGCTCATGGGATCCTTTCGGGTCACTTCGGAACAGGCCGGCCAGAACGCCGGCCCACGGGGTTCGGACCCGGCTTCGGGGTGCCGTGGTCGGCGAGTTCGGTGCAGCGCTGGAATCCGTCGCCGCCGCTGAAGAGGTTCCAGTAGTGCACGCGGGGTGCGCGCGGTGGAGGCGAGCGCGTCCGCCCCGGTGCCGAGTGCGGCGAAGCCGAAGCTGCCGGCCACGGCCAAGGCGCCCGCCGCTGTGAGCAGTTGCCTGCGATCAGGCCAGGTCGTCCCATTCCCCGCCCTTACGTTGCAAGAGGTTAGTTCGAGATATCGAATGGCGCCCGTGACTTCGAACGGGACCGTAGGGTCGAAGGGCTTCCGCGTCAATGGGTTGGGCGCAGGCTCATAGGTCGTTCCCGGTTGAACCACGCTCGCCGGATCGCATGACGCGGACACGGCGGGGCGCGTACGCTCGGACCGGCCCACACCGGCGGTGAGAAGGGGGAGGCGATGGGCATCGCGGGCGCGCGTGAGCAGGCGGTACGCCTGGCCGCACGGCTGCGCCGCTCCCGTCCGGGTCCGGCGATGCGCTGGCTGGCGGGCGACCTCGCCGACGCCGTCCGCGCCCGGTCCGAAACGCCCGGCGGCGTACGGGAGTTGTGCCGGGCGCTGTGCGAGGAGATGAGCGCACTGCGCGGCGGGCGGCCGGTTCACCTGCGCTTCGAGTGCTTCCCGGACGAGATCGAGGTCACCGGCCTGTGGCTGGAGTTCTCCGACTTCGACCTGGTGATCGTGGAGGAGCGGGCCGAGGCCGTGCAGCAACTGGTCATCCTGGGCCACGAGTTGTGGCACCTGCACGCCGGGCACCGCCACCCCCACCTGGCCGGCGACGCGGCGGCCCGCGCCCTCGCCGACGCGCCCGGCTGGCAGGGCATGCCCCTCACGGTGGCCGCCCGCAACGGCTCCCGGGAGGCCGAGGAGGCCGAGGCGGACGACTTCGGGCACCGCCTGGCCGCCCAGTTCCGGGCCCACCTCGTCGGCTCCGACACCGACACTCCCCTCGGCCCGGTCCAGCGGAGCCTCGGCTATCGCGGACGCGACGAAGCCGGTGAGGCGAAGGGGCGCGCCGGTGCCGCACGGTCACGGGGGCCGGCGAACCGGGCGCCGAAAAAGGGAGGAGCCGCACGGTGACCCTGGCGCTCGACGTCGCGGGGTTCCTCGGCGATGTCTCCATCTCCTTCTGGATCCCCACGGCCGTCCTGACCACCGCCCTGGTGATCAAGCTGCCCAGCATCGTCCGGATGTGGCGGGACCCGATGCTGCGGGCCGTCGGCGGTCTGCTGCTGTTCGCCTGCGGGGTGTTCGTCTTCGCGGCCCCCCGGACCATCGCCTGGACCAACCGGGTCACCGGGGTGCCGAACATCTCGGCGCCCTGGGTGTACTCGCTGCTCACCGCGCTGTGCGCGTCCTGGCTGCTGCTGATCATCGCCTGGCGCAACGGCCGCTCCGACCGCTCGGCCGAGACCCGCCGGGTGACCCGCTGGGTCGTCTCGGTCTACGCGGGCGTGGTGGTCGCCCTGTGGGTGCTGTTCGCGCTCGCGGACGTGCCCGAGGAGCGGCTGCGGGACCTGGACACGTACTACGCCAACACCCCCTTCATGCGCGAGGAGATCCTGCTCTACCTCGTCGCGCACACCGTCGCCTGCTCGATCACGGCCCGGCTGATCTGGAACTGGATCCGCACCGACGGCCTCGACGCCTGGCTGCGCTGGGGACTGAGGCTGCTGGGCGTCGGCTACGCCACGAACCTGTGCTTCGACGCGGCCAAGCTCACCGCCGTCGTGGCCCGGTGGACCGGCCACGACCTGGACTGGCTGAGCACCAATGTGGCACCGGCGGGCGCCTGCGTCTCCGCCACCCTGGTCGCGGTGGGCTTCATCGTCCCGCACGTCGGCCAGTACCTGCACGAGCGCTGGCACGTCCGGCTGCGCCACCGCGCCCTGGGCCCCCTCTACCAGCTGACGCGGACCGTCACGGGCGAACGCGAGCCCTTCGCCCCGCACGCCCCCGCCGAACTGCGCCTGATCCGCCGCGAGACCTTCATCCGCGACGCCCTGCTGCAACTGTCCCGGCACCTGGACGAGGACCTGCGCGCCCGCGCGTACGACGCCGCCCTCGCCCTCGGCTTCGCGCCCGCCCGGGCCAGGGCCCTGGCCGCCGCCGTGACACTGCTGGACGCGGCCGGCGGCGAGCGCCCGCCGCGCGCCGACGGCGCCGGCGCCCCGTCCGGCCCCGACACGGCGTACCTGCTGCGCGAGATCCAGGCCGTCTCCCAAGCCCTCCGCCACCCCGACGAGATCACGGCGGTACGCGCCCGCGCGGCCGCCCCGGCAGAGAGCGTGCCCGCGCATGAGTGAACCCCCCTCCCCCGTCAGAACCGCGGTCGTGCTGGGGGGATCCCACACCGGCATGCTCGCGGCACGCGCCCTGGCCGAGTGCGCCGACCGGGTCGTCGTCGTCGAACGCGACGCCCTGCCCGAGGGCCCCGAACCCCGCAAGGGGCTGCCGCAGGCCCGGCACGCCCACATGCTGTGGTCGGGCGGGGTACGGGCCGTGGAGGAACTGCTGCCCGGGATCACCGACGCGCTCAAGGCCGCCGGGGGGCGCCGGCATCCGTTCACCACGGGCGTGGTCGCCCTCTCCGCGCAGGGCTGGTTCCGGCGCTGGCCCGAGTCCCACCATGTGATCCTGGCCGGCCGGGACCTGCTGGACGCCACGATCCGCGCACAGGTCCTCGCCGACGAACGGATCGAACTCGTCGACCGGACCGAGGTCCTCGCTCTCACCGGCACCGGCGCCGCGGTCACCGGCGTACGGGTACGCACGCCGGACGGTACCGAACGCACGCTGCCGGCCGGCCTCGTGGTCGACGCCACCGGGCGCGGCTCCCGGGCCTCGCGCTGGCTGGCGGACCTGGGGCTGCCCGCGCCGCAGATCCGCGAGGTCGACCCGGGCCTGGTCTACGCGAGCCGGCTCTTCCTCGCCCCCGAGGCGGCCCGGGAGGGCTTCCCGGTGGTCAACCTGCAACTCGATCCGCGGGGCGAGGGGCCGGGCCGCTCGGGCTTCCTGCTCCCCATCGAGCACGGCCGGTGGATCGTCACCCTGCAGGGCACCAGGGGCGGCGAACCCCCCGCCACGAACGAGGACTTCGTCCCCTTCGCCCGTGAGAAGCTGCGGCATCCGCTGCTCGGCGAACTGCTGGAGCGCGCCGAGCCGCTGACCGACGTGTCGGTCACCCGCTCCACGCTCAACCGCCGGCACTTCTACGAGCGGATGCCGGCCTGGCCCGAGAACTTCGCCGTCCTCGGCGACGCGCTCGCCGTGTTCAACCCCGTCTACGGCCACGGGCTGGCGGTCGCCGCGCAGAGCGCCGTACTGCTGCGCGAGGTCGTACGGCGGCACGGCTGGGGCACGCCCGGGCTGGCGCGCCGTGTGCAGCGGGCGGTCGCCCGTCCGGTCCGCGCGGCGTGGGACCTGGCCCTCGGACAGGACGTGTTCCACCCCGGTGCGACGGAGCAGGGCCCCAGCCTGCGCGATCGGCTCGTGTCCGCCTACGTCGACCGGCTGATGTACACCGCGACGGGGAACGGCCGTATCGCGCGCCGGGTGACGGATGTGACGTCACTGGAGCGGGGGGCGGAGGCGCTGCTGACGCCGAGCGTGCTGCTCGCGGCTGTGGTGGGGCCCCTGCAACCCCCGCTGACGGAGCCACCGTTGACGACGGAGGAGCGGAAGGCGGCGGGGGTCTAGGCGCCGTGCGGCGGACGGCGCCGCGGTTCCCGGGGGTGCGGGGAACCGCGCGGTCGGCCACGGCGGACCAGCACCTGGCGGCCACCGCCCCTCGGAACCGTCAACCGTGGAAAGCCGGCTGGGGCAGCCCCTTGCCCGCCCCCGGAACCACCAGCACCGAGCCCGACAGAGGGTGCGGGGACGACAGACCGGTGCGGGCAGTCGTGATGTAGAGGTCGGTCAGGCCGGCGGAGCCGAACGCGCAGGCCGTCGTACGCGGCGTGGGCAGGCCGATCACCCGGTCGAGCCTGCCGTCGGGCGTGTAGCGGCGCACCGCGCCCCCGTCCCACAGCGCCACCCACACGCAGCCGTCCGCGTCGACCGTCAGGCCGTCCGGGAAGCCCGCGCCCTCCTCGATCCGCGCGAACGGCCGCCGGTCGTGGACCCGTTCGCCGTCGTGGTCGAAGACGTCCACCCGGCGGGTCGGGGAGTCGACGTAGTACATCAGGCGCCCGTCGGGGCTCCAGCCCGTGCCGTTGCTGACCGTGGCGTCGGTCAGCACCGTCTCGGCGGTGCCGTCTGCGGTCAGCCGGGTCAGCGTGCCGCCGCCCGGCGCCTCGTCGTAGCGCATGGTGCCCGCCCACAGCGAGCCGTCGGGCGCCACCGCGGCGTCGTTCCCGCGACGGCCCGCGACCGGCTCGTGGTGCAGCCAGCGGAACGTGTCGTCGGGGTCCAGCAGGCCCACGCCGTCCCGCAGGTTGAGGACCAGGCCGCCGCCCGCGCGGGGCTTGACCGCGCCCACGTGCTGCTCGGTCGTGCGTACCGTACGGCGGCCCGTGCCGGGGTCGTAGCTGTGGATCCGCATGCCCAGGATGTCGACCCAGATCAGCCGGCCCGTCGCCGGGTCCCAGGTCGGGCCCTCGCCCAGCTCCGCCTCGGCCCGTACGGCGACCTCGTACCCGGCGCTCACGCCGCGCCCCGGTGGCCCAGCCGCTCGGACAGCTCCGCCGCGCCCTTCACCGCCAGCTGCTCCAGCTCGGCCCGGCGCTCGTCGCTCCAGCGGATCATGGGGACCGAGATGGAGAGGGCCGCGACCACCTGGCCGGTGCGGTCGCGCACGGGAGCGGCCACACAGCTCACGTCCGGGTTGGACTCGCGGCTCTCGACCGCGATACCCCGCTGCCGGATCTCCGACAGCGCCTCGCGCAGCGCGGCGGGGTCGGTGATGCTGTTGGGGGTCATCGCGGTCAGCTCGGCGTCGTCCGGGATCCGCGCGGTCAGCTCCTGCTCCGGCAGCGCGGCCAGCAGCATCTTGCCGACCGAGGTGCAGTGGGCGGGCAGGCGCCGGCCGGCCGCGGAGACCATCCGCACGGCGTGTGTGGAGTCGACCTTGGCGATGTAGATGACGTCGGTGCCCTCCAGGATCGCCACGTGGACGGTCTCGTCGCAGGTCTCGGCGACCGAGCGGGCCACCTGCTGCCCCTCGGCGGCGAGGTCGAGCTGCTCGGCGTAGCGGCTCCCGAGCTGGTAGGGGCGTACGCCGAGCCGGTAGCGTCCGGGCTGTCCCGGCACCTGCACGATGTACGAGCGTGCGGCGAGCGTGGTGACCAGCTCGTGCACGGTGGTGCGCGGCAGCTGGAGCTTGCGCACGATGTCGGGGGCGGAGAGCGTCCCGTCCCCGTCGAGGAACAGCTCAAGAATGTCCAGAGCCCGGGTCACGGCAGGCACGAGGCGTCCCACGTCCGGCCCCCTCCCTTGGGTCTAAGCGCCCGGTCGATACCCCGATGGCGTGATGTTCGAGATATCAACAGGCGATCGGCATGACGAACACAGGCTAGTCATGGAGGGTTTCCCGGGCAATGGCCCGGCGCCACACCGTGCACCATGGGCTCATGGATCTCGACTTCCAGCTGGTTTTGCTGCGCCGCATGGCCGACCACAACCCGGATCTGGTCGAGGACGCCCGCCGGACGCTGGGCGCGTCGATCGCGGACATGCGGGAGACCAACAAGCGCTGGCAGGCGATGGTCCGCTCGCCGAGATCCCGGTCGGCCGCCGCGCGCTACCGCTCCGTCCTCGGCGAGCCCGAGGCCGTGCTGCCGCGCCGGCTCGGCGACGTCGACTGCGAGGCCCGGCGCTGGACTCTGCCCCTCTGGCCCGACCTGCGCTTCGAAGTGCTGGTCGGGCCGGACGGGGCGGTCTGGAACGAGTGGCTGGTACGCGCCCCCGGCGCCCCCGCGCCGCGGCTTCGGACCCTGGACGACCTCGTCCCCTGGTCGTGCACGGTGGACGAGGCCGCCCGCGCCTTCGCCCCGGCCCGCCCGCTGGAGGGCACGGCCCCGACCCGGTGGGGCCTCGCCTTCACCGCGCCCGGCCCGGACGGCGCCCGGCACGAGGCGGTCGCCGAGTTCACCTGGGGGCTGCTGCAGCGGACGGCGGTCGTCCCCTGAGCCCGCTCAGTCGTCGAAGCCGGTCGCGCGGGTCCGCTTCTCCCAGGCGGTGACGTCCTCCCGGACCTGGTCGAGGTGGCCCAGAACGGCGCTCACCCCGTCGTCGCCGAGCGGCAGCCGCAGCGGGGTGTGCTCCGCCTGAAGCACGGCCAGGATCAGGGCCGCCGCCTTGGCCGGGTCGCCGGGCTGGCTGCCGTGGCCGCCGCCGACGGCACCGCGGGTCTCGCCGACGTTGGCGTACACCCCGGTGTCGGAGCTGGCCCCGGCACGGCCGGTCTCGAACAGCGCGGTCCGGAACGCGCCCGGCTCGACGATCAGCACCTTGACGCCGTACTCCCGCACCTCGTCCGCGAGCGCCTCGGACAGGCCCTCCAGGGCGAACTTCGTCGCGCTGTACGCCCCGAAGCCCGCGAAGGACATCTGGCCGCCCATGCTGCTCATCTGCACGATCGCGCCCGAGCGCCGCTCCCGCAGGTGCGGCAGCACGGCCCGGACGAGGGCCGCCGGCCCGAAGAAGTGCAGGTCGAACAGGGCGCGCAGCTCTTCGTCGGTGGTCTCCTCGACGGCGCCGACGTGGGTACGTCCCGCGTTGTTGACCAGCACGTCGATGCGCCCGTGCCGGGCCACGACATCCCGGACCGCCTCCTCGACCGCAGCCACGTCCGAGACGTCCAGGCGCAGCGCCTCCACCTGGTCGGGATGGGCGGCCACCAGGTCGTCCAGGGCCTCGGGACGCCGGGCCGCGCCGACCACCACGTCACCCGCGGCGACGGCCGCCTCGGTGATCGCCCGCCCGAAACCGCTGGTCGCGCCGGTCACCAGCCACACCTTGTTCATCGCCACTCCCGTGTCTCTACGTCCGGTCCGACACGAACAGCCTGCGGCCGCACACCGTTGCCCGTCCAAGACCCTCGGTGATAACCAACGGCTATGACCATCGACGTCCACGCCCGCGAGCTGCGCTACTTCGTCGCGGTCGCCGAGGAGCTGCACTTCACCCGGGCCGCCGGCAGGCTGTACGTCTCGCAGCCCGCGCTGAGCAAGCAGATCCGGGTGCTGGAACGGCAGTTGGGCACGGAGCTGTTCCGGCGCGACCAGCACGGGGTGGCACTGACAGCGGCGGGCGAGGCGCTGCTGCCGCACGCGCGCGAGGTGCTGGCCGCGTGGGAGGCGGGCGCGGCGGCCGTGGAGGAGGCCAAGGCGGCCCAGCGCGGCACGCTAGTGGTGGGCATGAGCACCAGTCCGGGCCGCGGCGGCCTGCTGCCCGCCATCCGCTCCCGCTTCACCGCCGCGCATCCGGAGACGACGGTCCGGCTGCGCCAGATGAGCTGGGACGATCCGACGGCGGGCCTGGCGGACGGTGCCGTGGACGTCGCGTTCGTCTGGCTGCCGCTGCCCGACGAGGAGCGGT
Organism: Streptomyces sp. NPDC048191; assembly: GCF_040652655.1. Lineage (NCBI taxonomy): Bacteria > Bacillati > Actinomycetota > Actinomycetes > Kitasatosporales > Streptomycetaceae > Streptomyces > Streptomyces sp. NPDC048191. The sequence goes on along the minus strand of NZ_JBEZMO010000010.1, from coordinate 190,978 downwards.
ACGCCTGGACGGTGGTCGCCGAGGAACCGCGGCTGCTGGCCCTCCCGGAGTCGCATCCGCTCGCCGCCCGCGCCGAGATCGACTTCGCGGACCTGCTGGACGAGCCGTTCCTGGCGCTCCCCCGGAGCGCGGGCCTGCTGCGGGACCACTGGCTCGCGCTGGACGCCCGCGCGGGCCGGCCGCCCCGGATCGGCGCGGAGATCTCCGGGACGGAGGAGACGTACGAGGCGCTGGTCGCGGGCCTGGGGGTTTGCCTGGTGGCAGCCGGCAACGCCCCACTCATCAGCCTGGGCGGGGTCGCCACCCGCCCGGTGCGGGGCATCGGCCCGAGCAGCTATGTGCTGGCGTGGCGGAGGGCGGAAGGGGCCCGGCCGCTGGTGCGGGCGTATGCGCGGGCGTGCCGGGAGACGGTGCGCTGAGCGCCCCATGAGGGGCGCGGGGCTGTGTTCGACACGCGGCTCCGCCGCGTGGGCGCGATCGACCACGAGGGCGCCGCGGCCGCACAACGGCGGCGCGCGGCACCTCAGTAGGCGCAGACGGCCTCCACGACCCGCTCCAGCGACCCGGGATGCAGCCACAGGAACAGATTCGGCTCCACCAGCTCCAGCTCCATCAGCCGGGGCTCACCGTCCTCCCCGTCCACGAGGTCCACCCGCGCGTACAGCAACTCGGAACCACCGGGCACCGCCCCCAACGCCTTCTCGGCGACGGCCAGTTCGGCATCCGTCGGCTCCCACCGCCGCAGATCCGGATGCGCCACCTTCTCCGCGTCGTACGCCGTCCCCGGCGCCAGCACCGCGCCCTTGCGGCTCGCGTGCAGCAGCCGGCCGCCGAAGAACTGCAGCGCCCGCTCCCCGCTGACGTCGATCCCCCGGACGTACGGCTGGACCATCGCGGTGAACCCCTCGGCGTGCATCCGGGCGAGGTGCCGTACCGCCGTCTCCCGCCGGTCAGGCGTGTAGCGGGCGGCGAACCGGGCGCCCGCGCCCGAGGTCGGCTTGATCACGTACTCGTGGCCGGCGGGCAGGTCGGCCAGCTCGCCCGGTGCGATGTAGCGCGTGGGGACGGTGGGCACGCCGGCCGCCGCGAGCTCGCCGAGGTAGCGCTTGTCGGTGTTCCAGCGCACCACGGGCGCCGGGTTGGCGAGCCGGGTCAGCGCGCCGACCCGCTCGACCCACGCCCCGAACTCTTCGGCGCGCCAGCTGTAGTCCCAGGTGGAGCGGATGACGACGAGGTCGTAGCCGGCCCAGTCGGCGTCCGGGTCGTCCCAGTGGCGGGCCTCGGCCTCGGCCCCGGCGTCACCCAGCGCCCGCACGAGCTCCGGCAGGTCGGTGTCCTTTCCGGGTTCGGCGCCGGGGTCGTAGGTGGCGAGGGCGATGCGGGGCACGGCGGACTCCCTGTCGTACGACGGTTCGATCACGGCGAGGCTAACAACCGTCGCTGTCCGGTATGAAGTGACCATGGCCGTCGACGGCACCGACGCGTACACCGGCGTGCCCGGGCTTCCGGCTCTCGTCCGGGCCGCGCTCACCGCCGCCCGCGGCAGCGGCTTCCCGTACTCCTGCCGCCCCGAGCAGGGCCGGCTGCTGCACGCGCTGGCGGGTGGCGCCCGGGCCCGCATCGGGGAGACCGGCACCGGCCTCGGAGTGGGGCTGGCCTGGCTGGCCTCGGGTGCGGCGCCGGGGGTGCGGCTGTGGAGCGTGGAGCGGGATCCGGAGCGGGCACGGGCCGCCGCGGCGGTGTTCGCGGGGCGGCCCGAGGTCACCGTGCTCGGCGGCGACTGGCGGCGGATCGAGGAGTACGGGCCCTTCGACCTGCTCGTGCTCGACGGGGGCGGGCAGGGCAAGGTGCCCGGGGACCCGCCCGCGGACGTCGAGCGGCTGCTCGTGCCCGGTGGGACGGTCGTCGTGGACGACTTCACCCCGGCGTCCGGCCGGCCGCCGCTGCACGAGGGTGAGCCGGACCGGGCCCGGCTGCACTGGCTGGAGCATCCCGCGCTGCGCGCGACCGAGCTGAGGCTCGCGGCGGATCTGAGCACGGTCGTCGGGACAAGGCTCCTGGTGTAGGAAGGTGCCGACGGTCATCCGACAGTTAGGAGTGTCCCGCGTGTCCTCCCTCTTCCCCGCTCTGACGGACGGTCCGGGCGAGCGCAGCGAGACGGGGGTCCCCCCGGACGGAGTCCGGGAGAGGACCGCCCTGCGGTTCGGCGAACGGTCGTTGACGTACGGCGAGCTGGCCGGGGCCGCCGGCGCGCTCGCCGCCCGGTTGCGGGGCACCGGCCGGGTGGCCGTGTGGGCCACGCCGGACCTGGAGACCGCCGTCGCTGTGACGGGCGTGCTGCTCGCCGGCGTGGCCGCGGTGCCGCTGAACCCGAAGTCGGGCGAGAAGGAACTCGCGCACATCCTCTCCGACAGCGCACCGGCCCTGGTGCTGGCCGCCCCGGGCGCCGAACTCCCGGGCGCGCTCGGCGGGTTGGAGCGGCTCGACGTCGACGCGTCCGCCTCCGCCGCCGTACCGGACGACACGGCCCCGGGCGAGGACCCGGCGCTGATCGTCTACACGTCCGGCACCACCGGCCCGCCCAAGGGTGCCGTCCTGCCCCGCCGGGCCCTCGCCACCACCCTGGACGCGCTCGCCGACGCCTGGCAGTGGACGGCGGACGACGTGCTGGTGCACGGGCTGCCCCTGTTCCATGTGCACGGGCTCGTGCTGGGCACCCTCGGCCCGCTGCGGCGCGGCGGCAGCGTGCGGCACCTGGGCCGGTTCAGCACGGAGGGGGTGGCGCGGGAGCTGAACGCCGGCGCGACGATGCTGTTCGGGGTGCCGACGATGTACCACCGCATCGCCGAGGCCCTGCCCGGGGACCCGGAGCTGGCCAAGGCGCTCGCCCGGGCCCGGCTGCTGGTCTCCGGCTCGGCCGCGCTGCCCGTGCACGACCACGAGCGGATCGCGGCGGCGACCGGGCGCCGGGTGATCGAGCGGTACGGCATGACGGAGACGCTCATGAACACCAGCGTGCGGGCCGACGGCGAGCCGCGCGCGGGCACGGTCGGCGTGCCGCTGCCCGGCGTCGAGTTGCGGCTGGTGGAGGAGGACGGGACGCCGATCACGGCGTACGACGGGGAGAGCGTCGGCGAGATCCAGGTGCGCGGGCCGAACCTGTTCACCGAGTACCTGAACCGGCCCGACGCCACGGCCGCCGCGTACACCGCCGACGGCTGGTTCCGCACCGGGGACATGGCGGTGCGGGAGAGCGACGGGTATGTGCGGATCGTCGGGCGCAAGGCCACGGACCTGATCAAGAGCGGTGGGTACAAGATCGGGGCCGGGGAGATCGAGAACGCGCTGCTGGAGCATCCGGGGGTGCGGGAGGCGGCGGTCACCGGGGAGCCGGACCCGGACCTCGGTGAGCGGATCGTGGCCTGGATCGTCCCGGCCGACCCGCAGGCGCCGCCCGCCGCCGGGGAGCTGGCGGACCACGTGGCCCGTCGCCTCGCCCCCCACAAGCGCCCCCGCGTGGTCCGCTACCTGGACGCGCTCCCCCGCAACGACATGGGGAAGATCATGAAGCGGGCGCTGGCCGATGCCTGAGCGGCTCTCGGCCCGGGAGGTCCTGACGCTGGTGACGGACCCGGACACCTTCGCCGAACTCCCGTCCCCGCCGGGCCGGTCCGGGCCGGACGGCCCCCTCGGCTGGCAGGGGTACGACGCGCTGCGCGCCCGTGCCGCCGAACGCACCGGCGAGGAGGAGTCGGTCGTCTGCGGCACCGCCAGCGTCGACGGCACCCGGGCCATGCTGCTCGCCTTCGAGTTCGGCTTCCTCGGCGGCTCCCTCGGCGAACGCACCGGGGACCGGCTGGAGGCGGCGTACCACCACGCCCGTGCCCACCGGCTCCCGGTGGTCCCGTTGGTCGCCACCGGCGGCAGCCGGATGCAGGAGGGCATGCTCGCGCTGCGCCAACTCCAGCGCGTGGCCCGCGAATCGGCGCTCACCCGGGAGGCGGGCCTGCCGCAGATCGCGGTCCTGCGGGACCCCACGACCGGGGGCGGCTGGGCCACCCTGGGCGCCGGGGCCGACGTGGTCCTGGCCCTGCCGGGCGCCCAGGTGGGCTTCGCGGGCTCCCGGGTCCGGCCCCCGGACGCCGACCCGGCCGCCTACACCGCCGAGGGGCAGCTGGCGGCGGGGTCGGTGGACGCGGTGGTACCGCCGGAGGAGCTGCGGGAGACGCTGGGCCGGTGGCTCCGGCTCCTCACCACCCCGGCCCAGGAGGCCCCCGTACCGGCCGCCCTCGGCACCGGCGAGCTGCCCGCCACCGGCTGGGAGGCCGTCCACCGCGCCCGCTCCCCCGAACGCCCCCGCGCGCAGGCCTACCTGGACGCCTGTTTCACCCGCAGGGCCGCCCTCGCCGGCGACCGCTGCGGGGGTACGGATACCGACGGCATGCTCTGCGGGTTCGGCGAGCGCGACGGTCGTACCGTGGCCTACGCGGCGCAGACCGGGACCGCGACCCGGCCCGCCGGGTACCGCACCGCCGCCCGGCTGATCCGGCTCGCGGACCGGCTCGACATCCCGGTGCTCACCCTGGTGGACACGCCGGGCGCGGCCAACGACGCCGAGGCGGAGCGGCAGGGGGCCGGGGCCGCGATCGCCGAGGTGTTCGGGGCGGTGGCGGCCGCCCGGGTCCCGATCACCACGCTCGTCATCGGCGAGGGCGGCTCCGGCGGCGCCCTGGCCCTGGCCGCACCGGACAACACCTGGGTCACGCCGGACAGTTACTTCTCGGTGATCGCACCGGAACTGGCGGCCGCCATCCTCAAACGACCGCCGGAGGAGGCCGAGGCGACCGCCGGCCGGCTCCGCATCCGGCCGCAGGATCTGGTCGAGCTGGGGGTGGTCAGGGGGATCGTGGACCACCCCCGGCCCCGGGTCACCTCACGGCGACCGCCCGGATGACCTCCTGCGTCACCGATCCCCCCTTGTCGTCGTGGGCCGAGGCCCGCAGCGAAACGGAGGTGGCACCGCGCGGCACGGTCAGCGTGCCGCGCCAGGACGCGCCCGCGCCCGCCAACGGGACGGTCCGCCACGTACCGCCGTCGTCGTACGACACCTCCAGCCGGCCCCCGCCCAGCTTCCCGGTGCCGGCGGCCCCGGCCACGTACGACGCGCCGAGCCCCACCGGGATCCGCCGTCCGCCGGGCACCGTCCCGGCGAGGTCGGTGCCGATGTCGTAGGCGAGGTTGATCAGCGGCAGGTAGGACCAGTGGTCCTCCGGGGTGGCGGCCGACCGGAACGTCCACTCGGAGTGCCCCCGCGAGCCCAGCGGCCAGCGGCCCGCGTCGAGCGCGGTGTCGGTGACGACCTTGTAGGTGTGCTCGTCGGCGGGCGCGTCCCAGACGTACGCCGCGGAGCTGTCGCCCTTGTCGACAAGCGTGCCGTCCAGGTAGACGGCGGTCGTCTGGGTCATGCCGCTGTCCGCGCTCCACACGTCGCCGAAACCGGTGTGGTCCGGCCCGGAGTCGCCCCAGCCGGGGGTGTTCAACTGGATCTGGTTTCCGGCGCGTTGCTGCCCCCAGCCGAGCCCGGTGCCCAGCCAGGGGTGCCACACCGGCCGGAACCAGTTCAGCACCGGACGCGAACCGCCCTCGTACCGCACCAGTCCGCTGCGCTCCTCCAGGGTGCCGTCGCCGATCGTCACGGACTCGTGCCACAGCTGGCCGGGGCCGGTGGAGACGTGGTCGGTGCGCTCGGCGGGCAGGTGGACCCGCTCCTGGAAACCGAGGCCGATCGGGAAGGTGTCGGTGACCGAGTAGCGGAACTCACCGCCGTCCGTCGGCCGGGCCGCATGGAACCTCACGTGCACGGAGGCCAGTTGACGCCTGCCGGGAGCGAAGGTGAGATCCCGGTCCGGGATCGCGCCCCGGTGCCCCTCGGACAGGTCGTACACGTACGGGGAGTCGGCGGTGCCGGTCATGTCGACCCGGCAGGCCGCGCGCAGCCGGGCCGCGTCCGCCGCGTTCACCGTGGCGATCTGCAGCGGCCGGTCGGCGTTGTCGTCGGTGCCCCACCAGGCCATCAGCCGGCCGGGGGCGTCGTCCGTCACGAACAGCGCCCTGACGCCCGCGTCCTGTGCGGCCCGGGCGAGCGCGGCCGGGTCGGCGCCGTCGGCGAGGTGGGCGAGCGCCGCCTTGCCGGACACCCCGGTGAAGGGGCCGTCGCCGACGTCGACCAGCGGCAGCCTGGTGCGGCCCGCGATCAGGGTGCCGCCCGGCTGGACGGTCGCCTCGCCGACGCCCTCGACCGCCAGCTGCGGCTCGGCCAGCCGCCACACCGTGCGGTACTCGAAGGAGCCCTGGCCGACCTTCGCGGTGGGCGCGGCGAAGACGCTGTCGTAGGTGAGGGGCACCTGGACCGCGCCGAAGAGGTCGGCGCCGTCGGCCTGCCGGTCGTACTCCATCACGAGTTGGTGGGTCTCGGTGCGCCGGCCGACGTCGGCCTTGATCTCCCGCAGCCCGCGGCCGTCCAGGGTGACGTCCTGGTCGTGGTCGAGGGTGATCTCGGGCGCCGAGAGGAAACCGAGGCCGAGGGAGTCGGCGCCGTGGCTGCCGTGCACGTCGAGGAAGGTGGCGAGGGAGTAGGTGCCGGGCTCCATGCGCAGCCGGAGGGTGCCGGAGTCGCCGACGTGGGCGGGCTGGGCGTCCTCGCCCGCCGCGAGCCGCTGCACGGTGAGGTCGGCGGGGGCGGGCCTGCCCGCGCGGTCCTTGACGTGGACGGTGAGCGTGTACCGCTCCCCCTCCTTGACCAGCCCGAACGCGGTGTGCGCGACGGTGTCTCCGGAGGTGTCGGTGGCCACGATCTGCCCGCTGGTCTCTCCGACCGCCGCCTTGGCTCCGTCGCCGGTGACCGTGGTGGAGGCGGTGCCGTGGGCCGGGACGGTGAGGGCGGGGTCGGCGAGGGTGGCGACGCCGTCCGGGGCACCGCGCACGGACAGCTTCAGTTCGACCGCCTCGTCGGAGGAGTTGGTGTAGGTGAGGGCGCGGGTGACCGGCTTGTCCTGGTCGTACGGCCAGCTGTGGAAGCCGAGGTCGGCGCTGCCGGTGGCGGTGATCCGGGCCCTGACGGCGTCCGGCACGCTCACCCGCCCCGCGCCCAGCGCGTAGGCGGACGCGTCGAGCTGCTTCGAGCTGGACATCAGCGCGTCCTTCAGCCGCGCGCCGGACCAGTCGGGGTGCTCCTGGGCGAGCAGGGCGGCGACGCCGGCGACGTGCGGGGTCGCCATGGACGTACCGCTCATGGAGGTGTAGTAGCCGCTGCCGCCGGTCAGCCCGGAGCGGGCGGCGAGGATGTCGACACCGGGGGCCGATATGTCGGGCTTGAGGGCGTTGTCGCCATAGCGGGGGCCGGCGCTGGTGAAGTAGGCCGCCTGGTCGGCGGAGTCCACCGCGCCGACGGTGAGGGCCGCGTCGGCGGCGCCGGGCGAGCCGATGGAGGACGGGGCGCCGGTGTTGCCCGCGGCGACGACGAAGAGCGCGCCGGTCTCCCTGGAGAGGGTGTTCACCGCCTCGGCCATCGGGTCGGTGCCGTCGCTCGGCTCGGTGGAGCCGAGGCTCATCGAGACGATCCGGGCGTGCACGTCCCGCGCGGCCCACTCCATCCCGGCGATGATCTGGGACTCGCTGCCCGAGCCCTGGTCGCTGAGCACCTTGCCGACCGCGAGGGTGGCGTCGGGCGCGACCCCCTTCTCCTTGCCGCCGGAGGCGGCCCCGCTGCCGCCGACGGTGGAGGTGACGTGGGTGCCGTGGCCGTTGCGGTCGGCCGTGTCCTCGCCGTCGATGAAACTCCTGGTCGTGGTGGTCCGGCCCGTCAGATCGGGGTGGCCCAGGTCGACCCCCGTGTCGAGGACCGCGACGGTGACGCCCTTCCCCGTCAGCCCCGCCTCCCAGGCGGTCGGCGTGCCGATCTGGGCGTTGCTCTCGGCCATGTCGGCCTTCACCCGGCCGTCCAGCCACACCTTGTCGACGCCGTCGCGGTGCGTGAACGACCGCCAGAAGGTGCGTCCCTCACCGGCCTCGACCGCGGCCCCGCGCAGGCTGAGCAGGCTCCGCTTCCGCTCGGTCCCGGGCGGGGCGGTGGTCCGCGCGCCCTTGCCGTAGGTGACGATCAGCGGTGTCCCGTGGGCCCTGGCGTCGGTCAGCCCCTGCCGGATCAGCCCGCTCACGTCGAACAGCCGCCGGTCCAGCGTCCCGGCCCGCAGATACGGCAGTGCCTCGTCCGGTACGACGCTGATCCGGCCGTCGCTCTGCTGCGTCCGCACCGCTCCCGTCGCCCCCTGGGGCCGCCGCACGGTGACGGTCTTCTTCCCGTACCCGAGGTCGGTGACGGTCACCTTGTCGCCGGTGACGAGGGTGACGGTGACGGGAGCGGTGGAGCGGGCGGCGGTGGCCTCGGGGGCGGCGGTCGCCGGACCGTACGGCAGGAGGGCGCCCATCACCCCCACCGCCACCAGGACTGCCGAGCGTCTGACTGGTCCCCTGCTCATCCACGCCTCTTCTCGTCGGGAGTCTGTCCGAGTGGCTCGCGTGCTGGGACGAGTGTCATGTGCCGTCTGTCGCACGGGGGTTGGGCGTCGGCGGCGGGAACGCGCCCTGGCGGATTCCCGCCAGGGGCGAAGACCTGCGCCGGGCGGACCGCAGACACCGTCAGCAACCATCCGTCACAATGCACTTGGACGTACATCGAGCACACGGGGGCGATGAACACATGGGCAGGCTGCTGGAGTTCACCACGGACGACGGCGCGGTGGTCGTCGTGGAGAGCACGGAGCCCGGGACCGGGACCCGCCTCGTCGGCCGTGGCGACGGCGGACCGGCGGCCCAGGCGTCCGCCACCTTCGAGGGCGCGCTGGACGGAGTGCGCGCGGCGGCCCATTCCGCGCTGCGGGTGTTCCGCGACGGCGCCCTGCGTCCCGACTCGGTGCAGCTGGAGTTCGGGGTGAAGCTGACCGCGGAGGCCGGCGCGGTGATCGCCAAGGGCGCGGCGGAGGGCCAGCTGGTGGTCCGACTGGGCTGGACCTCGGGAGCGGCCGAGCCGGAGCCCGCGCCCCGGTCATGAGCGGCGCCGCCTGGCACGCCCGGATCGAGTGCGGGGGCACGGTGGCCGGGGCGGGCTTCCTCGTCACCCCCCGGATGGTGCTGACCTGCGCCCACGTCGTCCGGAGCGATCCGGCGCCCGTGACGGTGAGCTTCCCGAACCGGCCGGACCTGACCGGGCTGCCCGCGACCGTGACCGTGCCCGGCGGCTGGGCGGGCGGCGCCACCGACCCCGGAGATCTCGCCGTACTGGAACTGGACCGCGACGTCCCCGTGGCGCCCGCGAGGTTCGCGCCGCCCGGTGCCGAACAGGACAGCCCCTCCCTCGTCGCGTACGGCTTCCCCGAGGGCTACGACGAGGGTGTGCTCGCCCGGTACCGTGCCGTGTCCCGGACGCTGATCGCCGACCAGTGGATGCAGCTGGAGGCGAGCTCGGCGCACGGGCAGCCGCTGGTGGGCGGGTTCAGCGGGGCGGCGGTGACGCTGCCGGACGACCGGGTGGTCGGCATGGTGGCCCAGGTCGCGGGGGAGCCGGACGTCCGGGTCGGGCGCATGCTGCCCACGGAGGTCATGGCCCGCCACTGGTACGGCCTGGGCGCTCTGGTTCCCGGCCCCGGCGCCGGCACCCCCGAGACGAGCAGGCGGCTGCACACACTGGTGCGGCGCGCCGAGTCCGCCGGCCTGGACTGCGATCCGGACCGGCTGTACGGGCATGCCGTGGGCCCCTTCGGCCCGGACCTGCCCCCGGGCGGGTTCGCCTCGCTGCGTGCGGCCGCGGCCTATGTGCAGTGGCAGGTCGACGACGTCGAGGCACTGCCCCGGTTCGCCGACCGGCTGGCGGAGCTGCTCGCGGGCCCGCCCGCGCCGCAGGCCTCCGCCTGGTCCCCCATCGTCGTGGAGCTGGAGCGCAGCGGCGAGGGACAGGACCAGGTCACCGTGCGGGTGTCGGCCTACCGCGACGGGCAACGGCGTCCGGTGGAGACGGGCCGGCTGCCGCGCGGTGAGGTACGGGCGTACGTGCAGCAACACGTCGACCGCGCCTTCGTCCACCTGGCGGAGGGCGCCGAGGCGTTGCTCGCGTTCGTCCTGCCGCGCGAGTGGCTCAACGAGCCCGTCGCGCAGTGGGAGTGCGGCCCGGACGACTCCACCCCGCTCGGCTGCGCCCACCCGCTCGTCGTCACCGACCGCTCCCGGCACCACAGCGGCCGGCTGCGCCACCACCTCGCCAAGAAGTGGCGGACGCTGGAGACCGGGCCGGGAGCCACCACGCTGCACCGGGTCGAGTGCGCGAGCCCGGAACGCCCGCCCAGCCTGCGCAAACGCCTCCGGGACGAGGAAGCGGGCCTGGTGGGCTTCGGCTCCCCGCCCACGGCCCTGCCCGGCCACTTCGAGGCCGGCCTGAACGTCCCGGTGCCGGTGCTGCTGTGGCCACGCGGCGGCTGCGCCGACTCCGGCCACGGTCCCGGCCCGTGTCCGGGGGCCGCCTTCCTGGACGCGCTCGGCCCGGCCGTGGACGGCGTCCCCGCGGCCGAACTCCCGCACCGCGTCCGGTCCCTGCGCGAGGAGGCGGCGGCGGACGACGATCCCGACCGGCACTGGGCGAAGGACATCCAGCTGCTGTGGGACGCCCCCGACTGCTTCCCCGAGCCGGCCGCCGGCCTCCACTCCCCCGTCGCCTGAACCCAGCACCGCACCCGATGGAGAAGAAGGACCCCATGCCCCTGTGGCCCGTCTACACCGGCACCGAGGAGCCGCACGACGGCATCGACCTGCTGCCCCCGCCTCCGCCCTGGCGGGCCTTCGACGGCGGCCCGGAGCTCGCGACGCCCGCGGACACCGAGGACGCCTCGGCCACCTCCCCCGACCGCACCCACCGCGCCGCCACCTACCAGGCGACCGAGCGGACCGTGCAACTGGTCAACGCGGCGCTCTATCTGCGCCGCCCGCTGCTGGTGACCGGCCCGCCGGGCACCGGCAAGTCGTCGCTGGCCTACGCGGTGGCCCGGGAGCTGAGGCTCGGCCCGGTGCTGCGCTGGAACATCACCAGCCGCAGCACCCTGCAGGACGGCCTCTACCAGTACGACCCCCTCTCCCGCCTCTACGCGGCCCGCCGGGCGAAGGCGGCACGGGTGCCCGACGCGCCCGCCGCGCCCGGGTCCGAGGACGGCATCGAGGACCATCTGCGCCTCGGCCCCCTGGGCACCGCGCTCCTGCCGTACGCCCGCCCCCGCGCCCTGCTGATCGACGAGATCGACAAGAGTGACCTGGACCTGCCGAACGACCTGCTCAACGTCCTGGAGGAGGGCCAGTACGAGATCCCCGAGCTGATCCGCGCCGCCCGCCACGCCTCCGTCGCCGAGGTGATGGTCGACGGCACCCACGACCGCGCCCCCGTGACACGCGGCCGGGTCCGCTGCCGGGCCTTTCCCTTCGTGGTGCTGACCAGCAACGGCGAACGCGAGTTCCCGCCCGCGTTCCTGCGCCGCTGCGTGACCCTGCGGCTGCGGCAGCCCGACGACCGCCATCTCGCCGAGATCGTCCGCGCCCACCTGGGTGAACCGGACGGCTACGCGCAGTCGTTGATCACCCGCTTCCTGTCCCGGGCCGGCCGTGGCGACCTGGCCACCGATCAGCTCCTGAACGCCATCTACCTGGCCCGCTCCTCCGACCTGGACGCCGAGTCCCTGGACGAACTGGCCGAACAGCTCATGCCGTACCTCGGTGAGGGCCCGCAGGCAGATGCCTTCTGACCACCCCGGGACGCCCCCCGCCCCGTACGCGCGCCTGGCCGAGGTCCTGGCCAGGACGACGGACGGCACCCGCCCGACGCCGCTGGAGCTGGCCGAACTCCTGTGGCTGGCGGGGCAGCTGGGACCACCGGACGGCGAGGGCGGGCGGACCGGGCGTCCGGCGCGGGCGGCGGAGCCGGACCCCGCGCCGGACAAGCCCGTCCAGGACCCGGCCGGCCCGCGCGCCCCGGACCGTGCCGCGGGCGTCGGATCCGCCGGCCAGGCGTCCCCGCGCGCCCCGCTCCACCTGCCCTCGCCCACTCCGGCGGCGGGCCCGTACGTCCCCCTGCACGCCCCCGCGCCCCCGATGCTGCGCCACCCCCTGGGCCTCCAGCGCGCCCTGCGCCCGCTCAAGCGCCGCACGGACGCCCCGGTCGGCCACCGCCTCGACGAGCCGGCCACCGCCGATCGCATCGCCCGGCTCGGCGCGGGACCGGAGGGGTGGCTGCCGGTGCTGCGCCCGGCCCGGGAACGCTGGCTGCGGCTGAACCTCGTGTACGACGCCGGTCCGACGATGCCCGTCTGGCGTTCCCTGATCCGCGAACTGCACCAGGCGCTGGTCCAGTCGGGCGTGTTCCGCACGGTGACCGTGCACCGCGCCGACCCCGACGGCACGGTACGCGGCGACGGCACCTACGGTCACGGCGACGGCCGTACGGTCACGCTGCTGATCAGCGACTGCATGGGCCCGCAGTGGTGGCGGGGCGAGGCGGGCGGCCGCTGGTACGGCACCCTGCGCCGCTGGGCGCACCGGATGCCGCTGGCGGTGGTCCAGCCGCTGCCCGAACACCTGTGGCGGGGCACCGCGCTGCCCGCCGCGCCGGGGATGTTCTCCGCGCCGTCCCCGGCCGCGTCGACGGCGGCGCTCACGTTCACGCCGTACGAGGAGTGGGGGCCCGAGGCGCGGCGCGGCACGGTGGCGCTGCCCGTGCTCGAAGCCGGTCCGCGCTGGCTCGCGCACTGGGCCGGGCTGGTGGCGTCCATGGGCGGATCCGCGTTCCCCGGTTCCGCCGCCCCGCTGGGCCCGCCGCCCGGCCCGGAGGACTCACAGGACCGCACCGACCTGGCCGGGCTCACCGCCGAGGGACTGGTGCTGCGCTTCCGGGCGACGGCCTCCCCGGAGGCCTTCCGGCTGGCCGGCCACCTCGCCCTCGGCCGCCCCGACCTGCCCGTGATGCGCCTGGTGCAGCGAGCGGTCGAGCCGGTCCCGCGCCCGCAGCACCTGGCCGAGGTGATCCTCAGCGGCGTACTGACGACGGTTGCGGGGCCACCGGGGTCGTACGCCTTCCGCCCGGGGGTGCGCGAACTGCTGCTGCGCGGCCTGCCCCGTGCGGAACGCTCCGGCACGGCCGAACTCCTGGCCCGGGTCGGCGGGTTGATCGAGGCGCGGGCGGGAGCGGCGCCGGGTGAGTTCCGTGCCGTGACGCCCGCGGCGGACGGGGCGGGGGCGGCCGCGGACGGGGAGGCGTTCGCGACCGTACGGACGGAGAGCGTCCGCCGGTTGACGGGGGGCGGGGCGGGGACCGGGGCTGTGGCGCCGGAGGACCGGATCGGCCGCTACCGGCTGCTGCAGCGGTTCACTCCGTCCGGGCGCGCCGTGTGGCTGGGCCGGGACCCGGAGACGGACCGTCAGGTGGCGGTGCGGTTGTACCGGCCGTTTCGCGACAGCGCACGGCGCGAGGCGTTCCTGCGGGACGCCGGGCGGCTGCGGGCCCTCGCGGACCACAGGCTCGCCCGCGTCAGCGACTTCGGCGTCGAGGACGGACGACCGTACCTCGTCATGGAGTACGTGGCGGGCGTCAACCTCAACGCCCTCGCGTCTCCCGACGGTTACCGGATTCCGGCTCCCCTGGTGGTGTCGGTCGGGACGCAGGTGGCACAGGCGGTCGCAGCGATCCACGAGGCCGGCGTCACGCACGGGGACCTGGGCCTGTCCCGGGTGATGCTCAGGCCCGACGGCACGGTCAAGCTCAGCGGCTTCGCGCCGGGCCGGACCGCCGGTCCGGAGGGGCGGGCGCAGGACCTGGCGAAGCTGGGCAGACTGGTGCAGCGCCTGGCCACGGGGAGCGCACGGGCGGCGCCGCCCTTCGCCCCGGACCGGCTCCGGCACCTTCCGGAGAGCCTGCGCGAGCCGTATGCGCACGCCCTCGACCTGCTGCTCTCCGGAAGGCCCCAGGACCAGGCGCGGGGCAGGGACCTGCTGACGGACAAGGCGCTGCGGCTGCACGCCCGGAGGGAGTACGAGCGACGGGTCTACCGCATTCTGGGCCCGGTGACCGTGTACCCGGAGGACCACGCCGACCGCGCCGTGGAGCTCGCACCCGAGGAGGCGGCGGTACTCGCCATGCTGTTGCTGCGGGACGGCCGCGAGGTGACCCGCGCCGAACTGCGGGCCGGTGTGTGGGCCCGGGACGAGGAGCCGCAGGACGCCACGGCGGCCGTGGACCGGATCGCGTCCCGGCTGCGCGCCGCGCTGGGCCCCGGCGCGCTGGCCGTGCTCCCCGACGGGTACGCCCTGCACACCAGCGCCGACGACGTGGACCTGAGCCGCCACGAGGAGTACGAGCGGACGGCCAAGGAGAGGACCATGATGGGTCCGCTCGGGGAGGCGGGCACGTACCTCGACATGGCGCGCGCCCTGTGGCGGGACGGGGACCCCCTCGCGAACGTCCCCGGCCCCGCGGCCCGCACGGCGCGCCGCCGGCTCCTCGAAGTCCGCCACGTGCTGCATCGCAGGATCGCCGAACTCCACCTGGACCTCGGCGACTACGACCGTGCCCACGCACAACTCACCGAACTGGTCCGGCAGTACCCGTCCCGGGAGGACTTCCGCCTGCTGCTCCTGATCACCCTCCGCCACCAGGGCCGTGCCGAGGAGGCGCTGGAGGTGTACGAGGAGTACGAGCTCTCCGGCGGCCGGAACCCGGAGCTGCTCGCCCTGGGGCACGAACTCCGCGGGGAGTACGACCAACCCCCGGACGACACCGGCACCGGCCCCTACGACACCGCCCCGCTCTCCCAGAACCCGGTCCCGGAGCCCGACGCGCTGCCGGAGGGCAGCTTCCCCACCGAGGAGTCGCTGCCGTCGATCTTCGAGATGCGGGACCAGGAGTCGGCGGTGGAGGCGCCGCTGCCGCAGAACGTGGTGCCGGAGAGCCTGTTCGCCGTGGACGACCCGCTCGCCGAGGAGCCCTGGGGCCCGGACCGGGACGAGGAGAGCGACGACGACGCCTACTACGACGCTCTCGTCGCCGGACTCGGCGACGAGCCGCCCCCGCCCACCTACCGCACCGAGATCTTCTTCGAGTTCGCCGACGGCCCCCACCATCCGGACGTCGGGGCCGCGCTCGGCAGGGCGGTCACCCGGCTGCTGGCGGCCGGCGGGTCGGACGGATACGACTTCGGACCCACCGCGGACCACAGCGCCTGGATCGTGACGACGACGTATGACGCACCGGGCCTGCCCCTGCTGCACGCCACGATGCGGCACTTCGAGGACGAGGTGGTGCGGCTGGGTGGCCTGCGCTGGCGGGTGACCTTCGAGTGCCACTTCCACGACAGCACGACGGAGACGGCGCACCCCGAGGCCGTCCGCCGGATCCTGGACGCCTCCGAGGACCGGCGGGGCATCGTGGCCGTGCCGGAGACGCTCCGGGACGAGTTGGACGAGGACGACGACCTGGCTCCCTGGCTGGAGTCGCTGCGCCGGGCCGCCGGCGCGGGCTGGTACCGGCTGTGCCGGCTCGCGCGCCCGCTCTACGACGGCACGCACCCGTATCCGCCGGTCCACGGCCCGTATCCGCTGCCGGCCGGCGTCGGCCTGCCCCAGGGGACGGGCGAGATCAGGACCGTCGTCTACAGATCGGACACCGGCGAGCTCGGACTCGCCCCGGCCTCGCGGGACACCGAGTACTTCGAGGTCGACCTCACCGAACGCCGCCTGGAGCTGGACGAGACGGAGTCGTCCCTCCGGGCCACCGGCACGGCGGTCTGGCACGTCAGCGACCCGCTGCGGGCCGTGGCGCACGCCGACGCCGAGCCGGTCCCCGAGCTCATCAGGGAGGCCGTGCGCGGTCGGCTGCGGCACCTGGCGAGCACCGGCGCGGACGCCCTGGCGGGGTCCCCCTTGTCGCTCGCGCCCGTCCGGCCGGACGACGTACCCGGTTGCACCGTCCGCTGGGAGGCGCGCATCACGCGGGCCCGCGCCTGACCACGCGACACACCGTCCCGGCGCCGGAAACCCCCCGTTCGGCGGCACCCCGCCCGGCCCCCTCCAGCAGGCGGCCGCCCTCGGGCCCCGCGCAGGATGCAGTGTGGGAGGCCCGCCAACCGGCCGGGCGCACCACGACCCGCGCACCCGGGAGGATCGCCGTGACCGTCAGTCTGGAGCAGTTGCGCCGCTGCCACTTCGCCGTCGACCTCGGCGCGGCCCGCACCCGCGTGTACGTGAAGGGTGCCGGCCTCGTCGTCGACCAGCCCTCGGTCGCCGCCATGAACACCCGTACCGGGGCGCTGATAGCCGTGGGCGAGTTCGCGGAGCAGATGATGGGACGGACGCCGGGCTACATCCGGGTGGTCCGTCCCATTTCCGGGGGCACGGTCGTCGACATCGAGATGGCCCAGCGCATGCTGCGTCAGCTGATCGGGGACAAGATGCGCCGGGCCCTGCGCCGCAACCTCCGGCTCCGCGCGGCGGCCTGCACCCCGCACGACGCCGATCCGCTGGCCCAGCGGGCGACCATCGAGACCCTGGTCGGGCTGGGCTGCAGAAAGGTCGAGCTGGTGGACACGCTGATCGCGGCCGCCGTCGGCTGCGGGCTGCCCGTCGAACGCCCCGAGGCCACCATGATCATGGTGTGCGGGGCGGCGGCCACCCAGGTCGCGGTGCTCTCGCTCGGCTCCATCGTCACCGCCGAGCGGATACCGGTCGGCGGCGAGGCCGTGGACCACGCGATCGTGCAGCACCTGCGGCACGAGCACGAGCTCATGCTGCCCAGCCAGTCGGTACGGCCGCTCCAACTGGCCCTGTCCGGCAACGGACTGACCCCGCACGGCCCCGCCTCCACGGAGATCCACGGCCGGGACGTGGCCACCGGACTCGCCCGCAGCGTGCGTGTCGACACCGCCGCCGTACGGGACGCGATCCAGACCCCGCTGACCGCCGTCCTCGACGGCATCGGCAAGGTCCTGCGGGACTGCCCGCCCGACCTGGTGGCCGACCTCGCCGACAGCGGGATCATCATGGTCGGCGGCTCGGCACTGCTGCCCGGCTTCGACCAGATGCTGCGCGAGGCCACGGGAATGCCGGTGCACATCGCCGAGCGGCCCGACATCTGCGCGGCCCAGGGCCTGGGCGCCATGCTGGAGGGCCGGATCGAGCCCCTGGTCCTGAACCCGCTGGCCGCCTGAGCGGACGAGGCGGGTCCGAGGATCAGTACGGCAGGATGCGCCCCGACGGCGTCCTGCGGTCGATCTCGCGGTCGCGCGGAGCGGCGGGGCGCCGGATGACGCGTACCCGGATGCGACGGTCCATGACGCCCTCCCTCTGCGGATGCGGCCCGGCGGTGGACGCCCGGTAGGAGGTGGGTGCCCAGGACGCGGGCTGTTCAAGCATGTACGGGTCAAGCAGACGGTGCCGTACCGCTGTCGACGAACAGGGGGGCGGGGGTGCTAACGGGCCGTGTACCGGCCGAGGACGAGGTCGAGCCGCGTCAGCCACTCGCCGAGCCGGGCCGATCGCCGGGCGTTCAGCTCGCAGTCGTACACGCCGCCGTCCCACAGCCGTACGACCACCGTGAGGTGGTGGCCGCGCCGGGCGCGAGAGATGTGCGCGATCTCCGCCCACTCGAAGTCCGCGGCCGCGCCCGCCACTTCGAGGACGACCCCGCCGGCGTGCACGACGACACGTGACTCCCCGTCGGCGAGTTCGACCTCCGGCAGGGCGTACGGCACCGGTGGACCGAACCCCTGGACGACCTGCGGCGGGGGCGCGGCCGGGTACGGAGGGAGCGGGACCGGGGTCACAGGGGTGGCCGGGGGCGCGGCGGGCGGCGGGCCCGGCTGCGGAGGTGCGGCCAGGGTCGGGGCGTACGCCACCTCCGCCGGGACCGGCGCCGCGGGCGTGTCGGTCAGCAGGTCCAGCAGCTCGGTGGGGGTCGGCCGGGCCGCCGCGTCCTTCGCCAGGCAGCGCGCGACCACACCGGCGAGCGCGGCGGGTACGGCGGCCAGGTCCGGCGGTTCGTGCACGGACCGGTACATCAGCCCCATCGGCGTGCCCTCGCCCCAGGCGCTGCCGCCGGCCGCCGCGACCAGCACCGCGCCGAGGGCGAACACGTCGGCGGCGCCGGTCACATCGTGCCCGAGGGCCTGTTCGGGGGCGAGGAAGCCGGGCGTGCCGAACGCGGTGCCGGTGGCGGTGAGCCGGGTGGACTCGACCGCGCGGGCGATGCCGAAGTCGAGGACGCGCGGGCCGTCGGCGGCCATGATGATGTTGCCGGGCTTGAGGTCGCGGTGCACCAGACCGCAGGAGTGGATGGACTCCAGCGCCTCGGCGAGCGCGGCGGCCAGCGCCCGCAACCGCGGCGCGTCCATCGGGCCCTCGGCGGCGAGCCGCGCCGCGAGGGTCGGTCCGGGTATGTAGGCCGTGGCCAGCCAGAGCGGGTCGCCGTCGAGGTCCGCGTCCACGACGGGCGCGGTGTGGAAGCCGCCGACCGCACGGGCCGCCTCGACCTCGCTGCGGAACCGCTCGCGGAAGACGGGGTCCGCGGCCAGCTCGGACTTGGCCACCTTCACCGCGACGGCCCGTCCGCCGCGCGTCCGCGCGAGATACACGGTGCCCATTCCGCCCTCGCCGAGCCGCCGCTCGACGAGGTATCCCCCGATGCGTTCCATGCGAACAGTATGGCCGCCGTACCTCAGCCGCCGGACGCCCCCCGACGACGGACGCCAACCTGCCGACGTGGGAGGGAGCTTGGTCCCCGGTCGCCTCGGCGCGGGGGAGCGGCGGTGTGCCGTCCTGCCGGCCTGCCCGAGGGGCCGCCTCGCCGTCTCCCAGCTCGTCCCCGCCCCCGAGCGGGCGAGCACGCCGTACGGCACCATCGCCAGGCCCTGGCGGCCGGTGCGGTCCCCTGCGTGGCCCCTGGCGCGACCATCCCGGTTCGCACCCCTCGCACCTCGTCAGATATAAGGGAGCGTGTATATTGATATACGACTCTAGATATACAGGGGCCATCATGAGCCGCACCGTGATCGATCTCGACGACGAGGCGCTGGAGGCCGCAGCCAAGGAGCTCGGCACCACGACCAAGCGCGACACCATCAACACGGCCCTTCGGGAGGTCACGGCCCGCTACCGGCGGCTCCGCGCTCTCGGAGAAGCCCGCGAACTGGTCGCCGAAGGCGCCCTCGACGTGGACATCCTCCTCGACAAGAGCAGGTACCGGTCCATCGGCGGGCAGGACGGGGGCCGCGAAGCGGGAGCGGACGCGTGACCGTCGCCGACTATCTGATCGACACCTCCGCCCTCGCCCGCGTCCTGCTCGGCCGGAGCACCGCCGAGTGGGACGACAGGATCGGCGCGGGACTCGTCGCCCTGTGTGACATCACCGAACTGGAAGTCCTCCACTCATCCCGCTCGGCCTCGGACCGGGAGCGGGTGAAGCGCGCGCTGGGAGCCCACTACACCTGGTGTCCCATGCCCGACGGCGTCTACCGACGCGCACGCACCGTCCAGGAACTGCTCACCGCCAAGGGCGAGCACCGCAGTGCGGGCCCCGCCGACCTGCTGGTCGCCGCCGCCGCGGAAGAGGCGGGGCTGACCCTGCTCCACTACGACCGCGACTTCGAGACGATCGCCCGCACGACCGGACAGCCGGTACGGATGATCGATCTCACGAACTGATCGGCCTCGGACCCCCGTTCAGCACACAGTTCAGCACGCAGATGAGCAGGCGCCGGGCCCGCCCGCCGTCACGGCCTGTGCCGGTCGAGGATGCTCATCAACTTTCGCGCGACAGGTCGGCGAGTCGCTCCCGCTGCCGGTCGTCGGCGCGGCCGGAGGCCTCACGCCAGGCGGCGCCCAGGTCGCCGTCGTCGAGCAACGCGCCGGTCGGCACGGGCCCGCCGTACCGGCCGCCGTCTCACGACGGGCGTCCTCCGTTGCACACGTGTGGTCGCTGCGCGCCGAGTTGAGCTCGGAGGCTTCTCCAGTCACTGCATCACCGCAGGTCACAGCAGGGAGGTAGCCTCAGCCCCACGGCTCACCAAAACAACGGCCAACGGAGTGGGATCCGCCGCCTCAGAGTCCCGATTCCGGCCACCCGAAGTGACCTTCGCGCAGGTCAGAACGTTTCTCTGACCTGCGCCTGGTGGGGCGGGTGGGACTCGAACCCACGGCCGACGGATTATGAGTCCGCTGCTCTAACCGGCTGAGCTACCGCCCCATAGCGGCGTGTCGCGTACATGTGTGCGCGCCTGTTGCCGCAGCATAGCCGCTCATACGATCTCCTGCTTCGGATGGTCGGCATCTGCGCTGCTCATGACCTTGAGGACTGCGGCGCGTGCGCGGCGGTTCCCGCGGGCATGAAAAAGGACCCCCAAGGGGTCCTCGTTCACCGCGCTCCCCCGACTGGACTCGAACCAGTAACCTGCCGGTTAACAGCCGGCTGCTCTGCCAATTGAGCTACGGAGGACCGAAGCTCCCCCGACTGGACTCGAACCAGTAACCTGCCGGTTAACAGCCGGCTGCTCTGCCAATTGAGCTACGGAGGATCGCCTCGATTGCATCGAACGTACCTACCTGGGTATTCACCAGGGGGCGGGCGCTCGCTGCGACACATACATTAGCGCAAGCAGGGGGGTGCTCCGCCAATCGGTTCCCCCCGGCGCCCACGTCGCACCACAGACCCAGGCAAGGGAAGGGTGGCAGCCATGCGCTACCGGCTCACGTTCGTCGCCGGACTGGCCCTCGGTTACGTACTCGGCACGAGGGCCGGACGCGAGCGCTACGAGCAGCTGAAGAAGTCGGCTCAGCGGATCGCGCAGAACCCCGCCGTGCGCAACACGGCCGAGAGCGCCGCCCAGCAGGGCCGCCAGTACGCCGGCAAGGCCTTCCACACGGTCAGCGACCGGGTCGGTGACCGTGTCCCCGAGTCGGTCGCCCAGCGGGTGCGGTCCCTCCGGGAGCGGAACGTGAACGGCACGCCCGAGGACGACTGGGGCACCAGCAACACCTGACGGCCATGCCGCGTACCCGCCGAAGCACGGGAAGCGTCCCTCCCTTGGGCGCCCTCGGCCACCGCATCCGCAGGAATGCTGCAAAATGCGGTGCATGGGGATAGTCGCCGGCTTGGACAGCTCACCGGACTTCACACGCATCGTGGTCTGCGACACGGACACGGGTGCCGTACTACGGCAGGGCTACGCCCCTCACCCGGTGGAGGGCCGGCCCAGCGACGTGGACCCGCAGGCCTGGCTGCTGTCCCTGGGCGAGGCCGCCGGGGGCGGCCTGCTGGAAGGCGTGCAGGCCATCGGCGTGTCGGCCCAGCAGAACGCGCTGGTCCCGCTGGACGCGCAGGGCAACACCGTGCGCCCGGCG
This sequence comes from Streptomyces sp. NPDC048191, assembly GCF_040652655.1. Lineage (NCBI taxonomy): Bacteria > Bacillati > Actinomycetota > Actinomycetes > Kitasatosporales > Streptomycetaceae > Streptomyces > Streptomyces sp. NPDC048191. Next base: position 169,507 of record NZ_JBEZMO010000010.1, on the reverse strand, counting down.
CTGGTCGGCGGCGACAAGCGGGCGCAGGTCGCGGCGGCGGATCTCATCGACGCCCTCGGCGGCCGGGAGGCCTGGGCGCAGGCGGTCGGCTGCGTGCCGCAGGCCGCCCAGCCCGTCACCAAGCTGCGCTGGCTCGCCAAGAACGAGCCGGAGAACGCCCGCAGGACGGCCGTCCTGCTGCAGGCGCACGACTGGCTGGTCTGGCAGCTGCTGGGACGGCCCGTGCGCAGGACCACCGACCGCGGCGGCGCCTCCGGCACCGGGTACTGGTCGGCCGCGACCGGCGGCTACCGGCCCGACCTGGTCGAGCTGGCGCTCGGCCACCAGGCGATGCTGCCGGAGGTGATCGGCCCCTCGGACGCGGCCGGTACGACCCCGGAGGGGCTGCTGATCTCCGCCGGCACCGGGGAGACCATGGCCGCCGCGTTCGGGCTCGGGATCGGGCTGGGGGACGCGGTCGTGTCCCTCGGTGCCTCCGGGTCGGTGATGGCCGTGCATCCCGAGGCGCTCGCGGACCAGTCCGGGATGATCACCTCCCTCGCCGACGCCACCGGCATGCACCTGCCGGTCGTGACCACGCTCAACGCCGTACGGACCCTGCGCGGCACCGCCGAACTCCTCGGGCTGGCGGACCTGGAGAGCCTGTCCGAGCTGGCGATGAAGTCCACCCCGGGCTCCCACGGCCTGGTCCTGCTCCCCTATCTGGAGGGTGAGCGGACGCCGAATCTGCCGCACACCGCCGGGACGATCGCCGGCCTCCGGCGCGAGTCGATGAAGCCCGAGCATCTGGCGCGGGCCGCGTTCGAGGGCATGCTGTGCGGGCTCGCGGACGCGCTGGACGTGCTGCGCGGCCGGGGCGTGGACGTGCGGCGGATCTTCCTGCTCGGCGGGGCCGCCGAGCTGCCGGCCGTGCAGGCCGCCGCGCCCTCGCTGTTCGGCGCGCAGGTCGTCGTACCGCAGCCGGCGGACTACGCGGCGATCGGCGCGGCGCGGCAGGCGGCCTGGGCGCTCGGCGTGTCGCAGGGCACCCTCGATCCGCGGACCCCGCCCGCCTGGCAGGGGGCGGCTGCCCAGGTCCTGGAGCCGGGCGACGAGCTGGCCGTCGGGCAGGCGGTGCGGCAGCAGTTCACCGCGGTACGGGAACAGACCCATCCGGGGGCGTTCCGCTCTTAGCTCAAGAGGCCGGTAGGCCGGGTAATTCGGTTGAGGTAACGCGGGTGGAGTGTCCGACGATAGGGGCCAAGGGCACACCGACCAGCCCCTGTCGCCGACTCCGAGAGACCTAGCGTGCTCATACGACTTCTGCGGACCCACCTCGGGCCGTACAAGAAACCCATCGCCGTAGTGGTGCTGCTGCAGTTCCTGCAGACCTGCGCCACTCTCTATCTGCCCACGCTGAACGCGCACATCATCGACAACGGTGTCGTGAAGGGTGACACGGGTTACATCCTGTCCTTCGGCGGCCTGATGATCGGCATCTCGCTGGCCCAGGTCGTGTGCAACATCGGCGCCGTGTACTACGGCGCGCGGACCGCCTCCGCGCTCGGCCGGGACCTCCGCGCCGCCGTCTTCGACCGGGTGCAGTCCTTCTCGGCGCGTGAGGTGGGTCACTTCGGGGCGCCCTCGCTCATCACGCGTACGACGAACGACGTGCAGCAGGTGCAGATGCTGGCCCTGATGACGTTCACGCTGATGGTGTCGGCGCCCATCATGTGCGTCGGCGGCATCGTGCTGGCGCTCGGTCTGGACGTGCCGCTGTCCGGGGTGCTGGTCGCGGTGGTCCCGGTGCTCGGCATCTCCGTGACGCTGATCGTGCGCCGGCTGCGGCCGCTGTTCCGGTCCATGCAGGTCCGCCTCGACACGGTGAACCGGGTGCTGCGCGAGCAGATCTCCGGCAACCGGGTGATCCGCGCCTTCGTCCGGGACGAGTACGAGGTCGGCCGGTTCGGGAAGGCGAACGGCGACCTGACCGAGATGCAGCTGGCGACCGGCCGGATGCTCGCGCTGATGTTCCCGATCGTCATGACCGTGGTGAACGTGTCGTCGATCGCCGTGGTGTGGTTCGGCGCCCACCGCATCAACAGCGGCGGGATGCAGATCGGTGACCTGACCGCGTTCCTCGCCTATCTGATGCAGATCGTCATGTCCGTGATGATGGCCACCTTCATGTTCATGATGGTGCCGCGCGCGGAGGTGTGCGCCGAGCGCATCGAGGAGGTGCTCGGGACCGACTCCAGCGTGGTGCCGCCCACCGCCCCGGTCACCGAGCTGCGCCGGCACGGCCATCTGGAGATCCGGGGCGCGGGCTTCCGCTATCCGGGTGCCGAGGAGCCGGTGCTGAAGTCCATCGACCTGGTGGCCCGGCCGGGCGAGACGACCGCCGTGATCGGCTCCACCGGCAGCGGCAAGTCGACGCTGCTCGGCCTGGTCCCGCGGCTGTTCGACGCCACCGAGGGCCAGGTCCTCGTGGACGGGGTCGACGTCCAGGAGGTCGACCCGAGGCTGCTGGCGAAGACGGTCGGTCTCGTCCCGCAGAAGCCGTACCTGTTCGCCGGGACGGTCGCCACGAACCTGCGCTACGGCAATCCGGACGCCACCGACGAGGAGTTGTGGCAGGCGCTGGAGGTGGCGCAGGCCAAGGACTTCGTGAGCAAGCTGGAGGGCGGGCTGGACGCGCCGATCGCGCAGGGAGGCACCAACGTCTCCGGCGGTCAGCGCCAGCGCCTGGCCATCGCCCGCACCCTCGTGCAGCGCCCGGAGATCTACCTCTTCGACGACTCCTTCTCCGCGCTCGACTACGCCACCGACGCGGCCCTGCGCGGCGCGCTCTCCCGTGAGACGGCGGAGGCGACCGTCGTCATCGTCGCCCAGCGGGTGGCGACCATCCGGGACGCCGACCGGATCATCGTGCTGGACGAGGGCCGGGTCGTCGGCTCCGGCCGGCACCGGGACCTGATGGCGGACAACGAGACCTACCGGGAGATCGTGCTCTCCCAGCTGACGGAAGCGGAGGCTGCCTGATGGCCGGGCCCATGGGACGCATGATGGCCGGGTCGGGTCCCGACCAGCGCTCGATGGACTTCAAGGGGTCGGGCAAACGGCTCGTCTCCCAGTTCCGGCCGGAACGGCTCACGATCTACGGCCTGCTGCTGTGCGTGGTCGTCAGCGTGACCCTGAGCGTCATCGGCCCGAAGATCCTCGGCAGGGCCACCGACCTGGTGTTCGCCGGCATCATCGGCCGGCAGATGCCGTCCGGGGTGACCAAGGAGCAGGTCCTCGACCGGATGCGGGCCCATGGCCAGGGCTCCATCGCGGACATGCTCAAGAGCACCGACTTCACGCCCGGCAAGGGCATCGACTTCGGCGCCGTCGGCAACGTCCTGCTGTTCGCGCTCGCCACGTTCCTGGTGGCCGGTCTGCTGATGGCGGTGGCGACCAGACTGGTCAACCGGGCCGTGAACCGCACGATGTACCGGATGCGCGAGTCCGTGCAGGCGAAGCTGTCGCGGCTGCCGCTGTCGTACTTCGACAAGCGTCAGCGCGGTGAGGTGCTCTCCCGCGCGACCAACGACATCGACAACATCGGCCAGACCCTGCAGCAGTCGATGGGCCAGCTGATCAACTCGGTGCTGACCATCATCGGTGTGCTCGTGATGATGTTCTACGTCTCCTGGATCCTGGCGCTGGTCGCGCTGGTCACCGTGCCGCTGTCGTTCCTGGTGGCCACCCGGGTCGGCAAGCGGTCGCAGCCGCACTTCGTGCAGCAGTGGCGCACCACGGGCAAACTGAACGCCCACGTCGAGGAGATGTACACCGGGCACACCCTGGTGAAGGTGTTCGGCCGCCAGGAGGAGTCGGCGAAGCAGTTCGCCGAGCAGAACGAGGCGCTGTACGAGGCCGCGTTCAAGGCGCAGTTCAACAGCGGTGTGATGCAGCCGCTGATGATGTTCGTCTCGAACATCAACTACGTCCTGGTCGCGGTCGTCGGTGGTCTGCGGGTCGCGTCCGGCACGCTCTCCATCGGTGACGTCCAGGCCTTCATCCAGTACTCGCGGCAGTTCTCGATGCCGCTGACGCAGGTCGCGTCGATGGCGAACCTGGTGCAGTCCGGTGTCGCCTCGGCCGAGCGGGTCTTCGAACTCCTGGACGCGGAGGAGCAGGAGGCGGATCCGGTGCCGGGCGAGCGTCCGGCGGAGCTGCGCGGCCGGGTGCGGCTGGAGCAGGTGTCCTTCCGGTACGACCCCGAGAAGCCGCTGATCGAGGACCTGTCGCTGACCGTCGAGCCGGGCCACACCGTGGCGATCGTCGGCCCGACCGGCGCGGGCAAGACCACGCTGGTCAACCTGCTGATGCGGTTCTACGACGTCTCCGGCGGGCGGATCACGCTCGACGGCGTCGACATCCGGAGGATGAGCCGGGACGAACTGCGCTCCGGGATCGGCATGGTGCTGCAGGACACCTGGCTGTTCGGCGGCACGATCGCGGAGAACATCGCCTACGGTGCCGCGCGCGAGGTGACGCGGGGTGAGATCGAGGAGGCGGCGCGGGCCGCGCACGCCGACCGGTTCGTCCGTACGCTGCCCGACGGCTACGACACCGTGATCGACGACGAGGGCACGGGTGTCAGCGCGGGTGAGAAGCAGCTCATCACCATCGCGCGGGCGTTCCTGTCCGACCCGACGATCCTGGTGCTGGACGAGGCGACGAGTTCGGTCGACACCCGGACCGAGGTGCTGATCCAGAAGGCGATGGCGAAGCTGGCGGCCGGGCGGACGTCGTTCGTGATCGCGCACCGGCTGTCGACGATCCGGGACGCCGACACGATTCTCGTGATGGAGAACGGGTCGATCGTGGAACAGGGCGCGCACGCGGAGCTGTTGGCCGCGGACGGCGCGTACGCCCGCCTCTACAAGGCCCAGTTCGCGCAGGCGGTGGCCGAGGTCGACTAGGCACAGGGGGGCGCCCTCGAAGGCGCCCCCTTTCAGTCCAGGTATCCCCTCAGCTGGTCGGCGAAGGCGTGGTCCCGGAGTTTGTTGAGGGTCTTGGACTCGATCTGCCGGATCCGCTCCCGGGTCACCCCGAAGAGCCGGCCTATCTCCTCCAGGGTGCGCGGGCGGCCGTCGAGGAGGCCGTAACGGAGCTGGACGACCTTGCGCTCCCGCTCACCGAGGGTGGACAGGACGGCCTCCAGATGCTCCCGCAGCAGCAGGAACGCCGCCGACTCCACGGGGCTCGCCGCGTCGCCGTCCTCGATCAGGTCGCCGAGGGCGACGTCGTCCTCCTCGCCGACCGGGGCGTGCAGGGACACCGGTTCCTGGGCGAGGCGCAGCACCTCGGACACCCGCTCGGGCGGCAGGTCGAGGTGGGCGGCGACCTCTTCGGGCGTCGGCTCGTAGCCCCGCTCCTGGAGCATGCGGCGCTGCACCCGGACGACCCGGTTGATGAGTTCGACCACGTGGACCGGGACGCGGATGGTGCGGGCCTGGTCGGCCAGGGCCCGGGACATGGCCTGGCGGATCCACCAGGTGGCGTACGTCGAGAACTTGTAGCCGCGGGCGTAGTCGAACTTCTCCACCGCCCGGATCAGCCCGAGATTGCCCTCCTGGACCAGGTCCAGCATGGTCAGGCCGCGGCCGACGTACCGCTTGGCGACGGAGACGACGAGCCGCAGGTTGGCCTCGATGAGCCGGCGCTTGGCCATCCGTCCCATGACCACGAGCCGGTCCAGGTCGAGGGCCAACTCGCTGTCCAGCTCGGGGGTGTTGCCCAGCTTCTCCTCGGCGAACAGGCCGGCCTCGACGCGGCGGGCGAGCTCGACCTCCTCGGCGGCGGTGAGCAGCGGGATACGGCCGATCTCGCGCAGGTACTGGCGGAACAGGTCGGCGGAGGGGCCGCCGGTCTCGGTCCGGACCGGGGCCGGCGTCTCGGCGGGCGCGGGCTCCAGTGGTTCACCGGCCTCCTCGGGCTCGTCCATGAGCACCTCCGCCGGCGGTTCCGTCGGCTCGGCGGGCACCGCCTCCGGGTGCAGCGCGGCACGGCTCTGCGGGGGCACGGCCGCGAGGACGTCCGTCTCCGCGTCCGGGTCGTCCGCGGTGGTGCTGGTGGCGCTGTCGGTCTGTGTGAGGGTCTGGGTCTGCACGGGGGCGACCTCCAGGATGATCGCTGCTGAAGAGGGCGGCAGCGGTACTTCGGGGGCGGAGAGTCGACGGCCTGCGCTCCTGGGACAGGCCCCAGGGACTCGGGCACCGCACCCAGTGTGGGGTACGACACATCCCCGCCACGAGGGGCTTGCGGTGACTTTTTGCGTCCGGTCCGTGACCGGACGGTGATCGGCGCAGGAAAACCGGGCGTCGCACTCCGCCTTGATCTGCGAGGATCCCCGGGTGACCGGACTCCTGTACGAAACCCATGTGACCGTCAGCTGTGCCGGCCCGGCCGAGACGGAGCGGTTGCGCACCTGGGCGCGGGCGGCGGGGCTGAAGCTGACCCCCATCGTGCTGGCCCGGGGCCGGATGCGGGAGCAGCCGATGCTCACCCTGGCCGGTTCGGCGTCGTACGCCGAGCAGTCGGCGCGGGCGGCCGGGACGGTGGCGGCACTGAGGTCGGCCGGTTTCGCGCCGGTCCGGGTCAAGACGGAGTCGGTGCCGTGGGCGCCGGAGGTGCCGGACGGGCCGTGCGGGGGCGGCCAGTACTTCGAGCACCATGTGAAGCTCCTGCTGGATGCCGGTACGGATCTCGCCGAGCTGACCGACCGGGTCGTCCCGCACGGCGCCCATCTGTCGTGGAACGCGCGCCGTATGCGCGGCGACGGACGGCACGAGCGGTTTGTGACGCAGCGCTGCCGCGGGGTGGCCGACGGGGAGGCCGGGCGGGCGCTGGAGCGGCTGCTGGCGGAGCTGGGTGGGCTCGAAGTGCTGTGCGTGGAGCGGGAGTTCGTGCTCCACGACAGCGACGAGTCGGTGGACGACGGATGGCTCGAGGAGCCGATGGCTCAGGGGGTGCGGGGATGAGCGGGACGCGGCGGCAACGGCCCACCGAGGACGTGCCCCGGACACTGGCCTGGATACCCGGCGACGACGTGACCCAGCGGCCCGTCTTCGAACCGGCCCTCAAGCAGTACCAGAACGCCTACCGCGCCACCGACCCTGTCTTCACCGACCCGGCACGCGGCGAGGCCTGGCGTACCGCCCGCCGGCGGGCCCTGCACCTGGTCCTGGCCGCGATCGCGGACTCGGAGTGGTCCGAGTCGCTGGTGCTGCGCGGCAGTCTGCTCATGTCGCTGTGGTTCGGGGAGGCGGCCCGCGAGCCCGGTGACCTGGACTTCGTCGTCGTACCGGCCGACTGGGGAATCGAGGAGGAGCGGACCGACCGGATGATCCGGGGGATCGCGCGGGCCGCGCGGTCCCGCGGGGGCGAGGTCGCCTTCTCGCCGCGAGGCGCGGTCGTGGAGGACATCTGGACCTACGAGCGTGTGCCCGGCCGCCGCATGGTCCTGCCCTGGTCGGCACCCGGCCTGCCCGGCGGGCACGTGCAACTGGACCTCGTCTTCAACGAGCGGCTGCCCGAGGCACCCGTGCCGGTGGAACTGCCGGACGGCTCGGTGCTGACGGGCGCGACGCCGGGGCTGTCACTGGCGTGGAAGGTGATGTGGCTGATCACCGACCTCCACCCACAGGGCAAGGACCTGTACGACGCCGTCCTCCTCGCCGAACGCCATCCGCTCTCCCACGAGCTGCTGCAGCAGGTGGTCCGGGAGTCGGGCGAGTGGCCGAACCCCGCGCTGGAGCAGCCGATCCCCCTGGCGGACGTCGCGACGGCGGCCCGACACGTCGAGTGGGAGCACTTCGTCACCGAGTACCCCCGATTCGCCGACCGCGCGCCGGAGTTCGCGGAGCGGCTGGTGCGGGCGGTGACCCCGGCCTTCCCGGCCGGGGCCTGCTAGAGCGCCTCCGCCCCCCGCTCCCGCAGCGTCTGGTCGTACTGCTGGAGGACCCACAGCTCGTTCTGCACGGCGGCCAGCTGGGCCGGGTCGCCGCCGCTGGAGAGGCGGGTCATCTGGGACTGGATGTCGCGGATGCGGCGCTCCACGGCGCGGCGGCGGATCTGCACCAGGACCGTGCCCGCGTAGGTCTCGTCCACCGTGCGGCGCAGGATCGGCTCGACGGCCAGCTCGGTGACCATCGCGCGGACCGTGTCGTCGGGCGCGGCCTCGCGGACCCGGACCAGATACTCCTGCGGGTCGGCGACGCCGTACTCGGCGCCGCCCGACTCCGCGACGGCCTGGCGTACGGCCGCGTAGGGCGGGGCGGTGAACTCGTCCACGCCGTAGGCGTCGAAGGCCGGGGAGACCAGCTCCGGGCGCTGCAGGGCGAGTTTGAGCAGTTCGCGTTCGGCGGCGTGGACCGGGTTGCGCAGGGTCAGTGCGGGGCCGCTGTTCGCCGGGCGGGGTGCCGCCGCCCACTGCTGGTCGGCGCCGCGCGAGCGGTCCTGCTGCGGGGCCTTCCCGCCCCGGTCCCTCGCCCAGCGGGCCAGCTGGGCCACGCGCCGGACCACGAACTGGGTGTCGAGGATGCCGAGCATGCCGGCCAGTTCCACCGCGACCTCGTGCTGGGCCCCGCTGTTCTTGATCCGGGCGACGACCGGTGCGGCCTCGTCGAGCGCGGCCGCACGGCCTGCCGGGGTGTCCAGGTCGTAGCGGCTCACGATCTGGCGCAGCGCGAACTCGAAGAGCGGGGTGCGCGGCTCGGCCAGGTCGGCGACCGCCTCGTCGCCCTTGGCCAGGCGCAGCTCGCACGGGTCCATGCCGTCGGGCGCGATCGCGATGTAGGTCTCGGCGGCGAACTTCTGGTCGTCCTCGAAGGCGCGCAGGGCGGCCTTCTGCCCGGCCGCGTCGCCGTCGAAAGTGAAGATCACGCGGGCCGAGCCGTTGTCCATCAGCAGCCGGCGGAGGATCTTGATGTGGTCCCCGCCGAAGGCCGTACCGCAGGTCGCGATGGCCGTCGTCACTCCGGCGAGGTGGCAGGCCATGACGTCGGTGTAGCCCTCGACCACGACCGCGCGGCTGGCCTTGGCGATGTCCTTCTTCGCCAGGTCGATGCCGTAGAGGACCTGGGACTTCCGGTAGATCGCCGTCTCGGGGGTGTTCAGGTACTTCGGGCCGTTGTCCGCCTCGTAGAGCTTTCTCGCGCCGAAGCCGACGACCTCGCCGCCGATGTCCCGGATCGGCCACATCAGACGGCCCCGGAACCGGTCGATGGGTCCCCGCCGGCCCTCCTGCGACAGCCCGGACAGGAGCAGCTCCTTGTCGCTGAAGCCCTTGCCGCGCAGGTAGCGGGTGAGGTGGTCCCAGCCCTGGGGGCTGTAGCCGACGCCGAAGTGGACGGCGGCCGCCTGGTCGAAGCCGCGCTCGGCGAGGAAGACCCGGCCGGTCTCGGCCTCGGGGCTGGTGGCGAGCTGCTCGGCGTACCACTGCGCGGCGATCTTGTGCGCCTCGACCAGGCGGATGCGCTCGCCGCGCTGGTGGGCCGGGTTGTACCCGCCCTCCTCGTAGCGCAGCGTGATGCCGGCCTGGGCGGCGAGACGCTCGACCGCCTCCGAGAAGGAGAGGTGGTCCACCTTCATCACGAAGGTGATGGTGTCGCCGCCCTCCTGGCAGCCGAAGCAGTGGAAGAGTCCCTTGCTCGGGCTGACCTGGAAGGACGGCGACTTCTCGTCGTGGAACGGGCACAGCCCCTTGAGGTTGCCGCCGCCCGCGTTGCGCAGCTGGAGGTACTCGGAGACCACGGCGTCGATCGGGACCGCGTCCCGTACCGCCTTCACGTCCTCGTCGTTGATCCGTCCTGCCACGCGTGAATTCTACGGGGGTCCGCCGACACTCCCGTTCTTCAGGAGACCAGGCCGTCCAGCGGTACGTGGGGGTCGGCCAGGGCCTCCGTGTCCACCGGGGCCTTGGAGCGGATCAGTTTCTGGATCCGCTCTGTGACATCCCACACGTTCACGTTCATCCCGGCCAGCACGCGTCCCTCCTTCACCCAGAACGCGATGAACTCCCGCTTCCCGGCGTCGCCCCGGATCACCACCTCGTCGTACGACCCGGCCGGCGCCCAGCCGCTGTACTCCATGCCGAGGTCGTACTGGTCGGTGAAGAAGTAGGGCACGCGGTCGTACGCCACCTCCTGGCCGAGCATCGAGCGTGCGGCGGCCGGCCCGCCGTTCAGGGCGTTGGCCCAGTGCTCGACCCTGACCCGGGTGTCGAACAGCGCGAGCGGGACGTTCGCCACGTCACCGGCCGCGTAGATGTCCGGGTCGGACGTGCGCAGCCGCTCGTCGACCACGATGCCGCCGCCGTGGGCCCGGTCGGCGATCTCCAGGCCCGCCGCCTCGGCGAGGCCGACGCGCGGGGCCGCGCCGATCGCCGCGAGGACGTCGTGCGCCGGGTGCTCCTCGCCGTCGTCGGTGCGGGCCGCGAGGACCATGCCGTCCTGGCCGACGATCTCGGTGAGCGCCCGCCCGAAGTGGAAGCGGACGCCGTGCTCGCGGTGCAGCTCGGCGAAGACGTTGCCCAGCTCGGGGCCGAGGACGGTGTGCAGCGGGGTCGGGCCGTGCTCGATCACGGTGACCTCCGCGCCGTACTCGCGGGCGGCCGCCGCGACCTCCAGGCCGATCCAGCCGGCGCCCGCGATCACGAGGTGCCCGTTGTCACGGCCGAGGGCCGTGAGGACGCCCTTGAGGCGCTCGGCGTGGGCGAGGCGGCGCAGGTGGTGCACGCCCGCCAGGCCGGTGCCCGGGATGTCCAGACGGCGCGGCTCGGCGCCGGTGACGAGCAGCAGCTTGTCGTAGCGGACGAGGGTGCCGTCGTCGCCGAAGCGGACCGTCTTCGCCGTGCGGTCGATGCGGTCGACGAACTGGCCGAGGTGCAGCTCGATGTCGTTCCGCGCGTACCAGGCCGGCTCGTGCACGAAGACGCTGTCGCGCTCCTCCTTGCCGAGCAGGTAGCCCTTGGACAGCGGCGGGCGCTCGTAGGGGTGGTCGCGCTCGTCACTGATCAGTATCACCCGGCCGGTGAAGCCCTCCGCCCGGAGCGTCTCGGCCGCCTTCGCGCCGGCGAGTCCGCCCCCGACGATGACGAATGTCTGATCCGCGTCGACCACTTGATGCCTCCTCGTAAGGGTGCCGCCACATGCGAGCGTCCCGCACGCAACGTGATGCGGGAAGAGGGAGTGACCCGATCAGGCCACGGACGGTCATGTTCCCCTCACATATGCCCCGTCAGTCTCGCGTGCAGCGAGCGCGCGGAGGCGTCGGTGAGGGAGGCTATCTGGTCGACGATCACCCGCTTGCGTGCGTGGTCGTCGCCTGCCCCGTCGAGCAGCGCCCGAAACTGTGGGTCCAGCCCCTCCGGCGCCCGCGCGGTGAGCGCCTCCGCCAGCTCCGCCACGACGACCCGCTGGTCGGCGCGCAGCCGCTCCTGCTCGGCGCGCTGCATCACATAGCGGTCCGCGACCGCCTTGAGCACCGCGCACTCCATGCGCGCCTCGCGGGGTACGACGAGTTCGGCGTCGTACCGCGTGAGCCGGCCGGTGCCGTACGCGGCGCGGGTGGCGCCCTCGGCGGCCAGGCAGAACCGGCCGATGAGCTGGCTGGTGGCGTCCTTCAGGCGGGCCTGGGCGACCGCCGTGCCGTCGTAGCCGTGCGGCCACCACTCCTCGTCCTGGAGCCGGTCGAGGGCGGCGGAGAGTTCGGCCGGGTCGGTGTCCGCGGGCACGTACCGGCCGACGGCGACCTCGAACACCGCCTGCCGCTCGGGCTCGGCGTGCAGGCAGTTGGGGTCGATGTGGCCGGCGTGCAGGCCGTCCTCGACGTCGTGCACCGAGTACGCCACGTCGTCCGACCAGTCCATGACCTGGGCCTCGAAGCAGGTGCGGGTGCCGGGGGCGTGTGCTCTGACCCAGTCGAACACCGGGCGGTCGTCCTCGTAGACACCGAACTTCCTCGACGCCGGGTCGGTGGGGTGGGCGCCGCGGGGCCAGGGGTACTTGGTGGCGGCGTCGAGGGTGGCGCGGGTGAGGTTGAGGCCGACGGAACCCTCCGGGGTGAACCGTTTGGGCTCGATGCGGGTGAGGAGCCTGAGGGACTGGGCGTTGCCCTCGAAGCCGCCGATGTCGTCCGCGAAGGTGTTCAGGGCCTGTTCGCCGTTGTGGCCGAAGGGCGGGTGACCGAGGTCGTGGGCGAGGCAGGCGGCTTCCACCAGGTCGGGGTCACAGCCGAGGGCCGCGCCCAGCTCCCGGCCCACCTGGGCGCACTCCAGGGAGTGGGTGAGCCTGGTTCTGGGACTGGCGTCCCACGCCTGGCTGCGGGCTCCCGGGGTGACCACCTGGGTCTTGCCCGCGAGTCTTCTGAGCGCGGCGGAGTGGAGGATGCGGGCGCGGTCGCGCTGGAAGGCGGTGCGGCCCGGGCGTTTGTCCGGTTCCGGTGCCCAACGCTCTGCCGAGGTGGGGTCGTAGGTTCCGTGGAGTGTGCCTTCCATGATTCGACAGTAAGCGCCGGCAGTGACAATTGGGTGGTGCCGGGCGCCCGGTCACCGCCGCCGCCCGCATCAGGCCGGGGTCAGTTCCGCCTGCCTCGGCGCCCGCGCCTGGTCGTACCGGTGCAGGACCAGGCGGGCCATCGCCGGGTGGGCGCCCAGGGGGGCCGCGGCGATCCACGGGGCCTGCTCGCCGCACTGCGTCGCGAACCGTCCCGGTGCCGTGAAGTACGACGCGACCGCCACCCGGTGCCGGCCCCTCGCCGTCAGTGCCCGCACCGCCGTGGGGACCGTCGGGCTCGCCGCCGAGGCGTAGGCGGGGACCACCGGGACGCCCAGGCGGCCGGCGAGGAGGCGGGCCGTGCGGCGGGTGTCGGTGGCCGAGTCGGGGTCCCGGGAGCCGGCGGCTGCCAGGACGACCGCGGCCGAACGGCGGGCGGCCGGCTCCACGCCCGTGGGCCAGCCGGCCTCGACGAGGCGGTCGTACAGGGCCTCCACCAGGAGCGGGTGCGGGCCGAGCGGGGCGGCCACGTGGATGGGGCCCGGTGCCGCGGCGGCCAGCTCGGGTATGTCCTGCTTGACGTGGTAGCCGCGGGAGAGGAGCAGCGGGACCAGGACGGCGGGCGTGTCGCCGAGGGCGGCGAGGGTGTCCGGGAGCAGCGGCTCGTTGAGCTCGACGTGGCCCAGGTGGACGGGGAGGCCGGGACGCAGCTCGCGCACGCGGTCCCGCAGGGCTCGTACGGTGTCGAGGGCGCGCGGGTCGCGGCTGCCGTGGGCGACCAGGACGAGGGCGGGCCGGGCGTGGCGGTGGTGGCCGAGCGGGGAGACCAGCCGGAGCCGGCCGACGAGCCGGCTGCCGATGCTGTCCATGAGGTGCGCCGTGCTGTCGAGGTGGAGGTCGGACTCGGAGCGGGGTGGGTGCGACGCCGTCATGGAAGGATCCTGCCGGGGTCACGTTGCGCCGCCGTTGCCGAGTCGTCACGAGCGTTTTCCACTGCTTCACCTCGTACTGATGCACGATGTGAGGCGAACTGATGCGCGATGCGAGGCGAACCGGATCGGTGCCGCCGGCGTCCTCCTTGGTCGACAGCAGATCCCTGGGGGGCCGTATGAAGATCCGTCGACCGCGGCTGCCGCGCACCCGCAAGGGGCAGCGGCGGCTGGCGCAGGCCGTGATGGCCGGGTGTGTGCTGGCCCTGCTCCCGGCGACCTGGCTGTTCGTGTCCACGGCGGACCGGCTGCGCACCACGGCGGACGCGCCGCGGGCGCAGGTGGCCGTGGTGTTCGGGGCCGGACTGTGGAACGGGGAGCCGTCGCCGTACCTCGCGCACCGGCTGGACGCGGCGGCGAAGCTGTACCGGGCCGGGCGGGTCGAGGTCGTCCTGGTCACCGGGGACAACAGCCGCAAGGACTACGACGAGCCCGACGCCATGCGGGCCTATCTGGAGCGGCACGGGGTGCCGGACAAGCGCATCGTCAGCGACTACGCGGGGTTCGACACCTGGGACTCCTGCGTGCGGGCCCGGAAGGTCTTCGGCGTGGACCGGGCCGTGCTGATCAGCCAGGGTTTCCACATCCGGCGGGCGGTGGCGCTGTGCGAGGCGGCAGGGGTGGACTCCTACGGGGTCGGGGTCGACGCCAAGCACGACGTGACCTGGTACTACGGCGGGACGCGCGAGGTGTTCGCGGCGGGCAAGGCGGTGCTGGACGCGGTGTTCCACCCGGGTCCGACGTTCCTCGGGCCGAAGGAGCCGGGGGTGGCGCGGGCGCTGGCCACCGGGCGGTGACGGTCGCCTCACGGCGGGCGGGGCGGCGCGGGGAGGTCGCCGTGCCGGGCGTGTAACCGGGAGCGGGCACGGGCCGTAACACGGTGGAAGCACGCTGGGCGGTATGGAGAACACCTCGACGCCCACTCACTGCCCGTACTGCGCCCTGCAGTGCGGGATGAACGTCACGCCCCTGCCGCAGGGGGGCGTCGAGGTCTCCGAGCGGACGGACTTCCCGGTGAACCGGGGCGCGCTGTGCGGGAAGGGCCGTACGGCGGCCGAGGTGCTGTCGCCGGGGGTGCGGCTGACCTCGCCGCTGGTGCGCTCCGGTGGCCGGCTGGTGGAGGCGGGCTGGGCGCAGGCGCTGGACCTGGTCGCCGAGCGGCTCGGGCGCACACGGCGCGAGTACGGCGCCGACGCGCTGGGCGTCTTCGGCGGGGGCGGGCTGACGAACGAGAAGGCGTACGCGCTCGGGAAGTTCGCCCGGGTGGTGCTCGGGACCTCGCAGATCGACTACAACGGCCGGTTCTGCATGTCGTCGGCCGCGGCGGCCGGGACGAAGGCGTTCGGGCTGGACCGGGGGCTGCCGTTCCCGCTGGAGGACATACCGAGGACCGGATGCGTGATCCTCGTCGGCTCCAATCCCGCCGAGACCATGCCGCCGTCCCTGCGCTTCTTCAGCGAACTGCGGGAGAACGGCGGCACGTTGATCGTCGTCGACCCCCGCCGGACGAGGACGGCCGAGCAGGCGGACCTGCACCTGGCCCCCCGGCCCGGCACCGACCTAGCCCTCGCCCTGGGCCTGTTGCACCTGGTCGTGTCCGAGGGGCTGACGGACGAGGAGTACATCCGGGAGCGGACGACGGGCTGGGAGGAGGCGCGGGCGGCGGCGATGGCGTACTGGCCGGAGTACGTGGAGCGGATCACGGGGGTGTCCGTTCCCCAACTGCGGGACGCCGTACGGCTCTTCTGCGCGCCCAAGGCGGCGATGGTGCTCACCGCGCGCGGCCCGGAGCAGCAGTCCAAGGGCACGGACACGGTGGGCGCGTGGATCAACCTGTGCCTGGCGACCGGCCGGGCGGGCCGCCCGCTGTCCGGGTACGGCTGTCTGACGGGGCAGGGCAACGGGCAGGGCGGTCGCGAACACGGCCAGAAGGCCGACCAGCTGCCCGGCTACCGCAAGCTGGACGATCCGGAGGCGCGGCGGCACGTGGCCGGGGTGTGGGGCGTGGACCCGGAGAGCCTGCCCGGACCCGGACGCAGCGCGTACGAGCTCCTCGACGCCCTGGGCACGGACGTCCGGGCGCTGCTGCTGATGGGCTCCAACCCGGTGGTGTCGGCGCCGCGCGCGGCCCACATCGAGGAACGGCTCCGCTCGCTGGACTTCCTGGTGGTGGCCGACGTCGTCCTGTCGGAGACGGCCCAGCTGGCGGACGTCGTCCTGCCCGTCACTCAGTGGGCGGAGGAGACGGGCACGACGACCAGTCTGGAGGGCAGGGTCCTGCTGCGCCGGCAGGCGATCGCCCCGCCGCCCGGCGTCCGCAGCGACCTGTACGTCCTGCACGAGCTGGCGGCCCGCCTCGGTGTGGAGAAGGGCTTCCCGGCCGATCCGGAGGAGATCTTCGAGGAGCTCCGCCGGGCGAGCGCGGGCGGCCCCGCGGACTACTCCGGGATCACCTACCGCCGCCTCGCGGAGGAGAACGGGGTGTTCTGGCCGTGCCCGCGGAACGCCGGCAGGGACGCGGACGCCGGCGCCGGCCCGGACGCCGGCCCGGACGCGGGCATGGACCAGGTGCCCCACCCCGGCACCGCGCGTCTCTTCCTGGACCGTTTCGCCACGCCGGACGGACGGGCCCGTTTCGTGGCGGTGACGCACCGGGCCTCGGCGGAGGAACCGGACGCCGAGTACCCGCTGCTGCTGACCACCGGCCGGGTGGTGTCCCAGTACCAGTCGGGGGCGCAGACCCGGCGCGTGGCGGAACTGAACGCGGCCGCGCCCGGTCCCTTCGTGGAACTGCACCCGCGCCTCGCCACCCGCCTGGGCGCGGCCGAGGGCGACCGGGTCGCGGTGGTCTCCCGCCGGGGCCGTGCCGTGGCCCCGGCCCGCATCACCGCGGCCATCCGCCCCGACACCGTCTTCATGCCGTTCCACTGGCCGGGCGAGGGCCGCGCCAACACCCTCACCAACCCGGCCCTGGACCCGACGTCCCGGATGCCGGAGTTCAAGTCGTGCGCCGTGCGGGTCGAGGTCGTAGGGCCACCGGAGTAGGGCGGATCGGTCCGTGGGCTGCGGCGGGAACCGGCAGGGCCGCGTAGGTTCGACGCATGTCCGACTTCGAGCAGTTCGACCTCGGCGCCTACCTGGACCGCGTCGGGTGGCAGGGCGGCCGGCGGGCCGATCTGGAGACGCTGCGGGGGGTGCACCTGGCGCACGCGCTGTCCCTGCCGTTCGAGAACCTGGACGCCGTGTCCGGCCGGGCCCCGTCGCTCGCCCCGGCCGATCTGATGGCCAAGATGATCCACGGCCGCCGCGGCGGTTACTGCTACGAGCACAACACGCTGCTCCGGCTGGCGCTGCAGGCGCTCGGGTTCGGGGTGACGCCGCTGGCCGGGCGGGTGGTGCTGGGCGCCGAGACGCCCGAGAGCCGGCCGCGCACCCACGCGATGCTGCGGGTCTCGGTGCCGGGCGAGCGGCGGCCGTATCTCGCGGACGTCGGCTTCGGTGCCGAGGGCGCGCTGCTGGTGCCGGTGCCGCTGGTGACCGGCGAGCGGTTCGAGGGTGCCGGACGCTGCCACCGGCTGACGCCGCTGCCGCACGAAGGACCGCTGGAACTGTGGGAGTTGCAGGCGTACGACGGCCGGGCTCGGGAGTGGGCCGGCCAGTACGCCTTCACACTGGAGCCGTTCGCCACACCGGACTTCGAGGTGTTCAACTGGTACGTCGGCACCAGTCCCCGCTCCCCGTTCACTCGCCGCCCCTACCTCCAGCGGACCACCGCCGAACGCCATCTCTCCCTGGACGGCGCCTGGTTGACCGAGACCCGGGCCGACGGCACGGTGACCGAGCGGCAGCTGACGGACGAGGCGGAGGCGCGGCGCGTGGTGGCGCGGGAGTTCGGGATCGACGTGCCCGAGGGGCTGCGGCTGCTGGGCTGACTCAGCGCCGGGCCGCCCAGTCGCCGCCCTCGATGGGGGTGGCGGTGGAGCGCAGGCCGGCGGCGACGCGGGGGGCGGCCAGATAGACCCAGGCCCGCACGGGGGTGCCGTCGGTGGTGCGTACGGCGTTCCGGGCGACGCGTTCGTAGAGGTTGCGCGGGTCGCCCGGTGCGTACTCCTCCAGGCGGTCCAGGGCGGCGAGCAGTTCGTCGTACGCCTCCGGCCGGGCGGTGACCAGTTCGCCCCGGATCTCGCCGCCCGGCCGCTCGACGGCGTAGGGGTAGCCGGGGCCGTCGTAGAGCGCCGCGCCGGGCAGCCGGGCGGGTTCCTCCGCCGCGGTGCGGCCGCGCAGGAAGAGGTCGTGGTTGACCTCGCCGGGGCGCAGGGTGCCGTAGACGAAGAAGGGCAACGTGGTCCCCGGTTCGGAAGCGATCACGGAAACGATTCTCTACCCCCTTCGCCTCCTCACACATCTCCATGAAGGCCCTATGGACATGACATGTCATGGCCCCTTAAATCTCTGGGGACATCAGCGCCGCCCCCACGCCTAGTTTGGCGCCTCCCCCGAGGAGACAGATGAGCCGGATACGGCCGCACGTCCGAGGTTCCCGTCGTCTCACCACCACCGCCGGCGTCGCCGTCACCACCGCGACCCTGCTCACCGTGGCCCTCTCCCCCGCCGCCCACGCCGACCCGAGACCGACCCGGGCCACCGCGATCCAGAACGCGGCGTCGGCACTCCTGGAACATGCCGCGAGCCTGGGTCTCACCTCCGCCGAGAACACCAGCGTCCGCGACGTGATCGTGGACCGGAACGGCACCCAGCACGTCCGCTACGACCGCACCTACCACGGACTGCCCGTGCTGGGCGGCGACTTCGTGGTCCACCTGACCCCGGACGGCACCTACCGGAGCGCGAACCGGGCCACCCGCAGCCGGATATCCCTCGCCTCGGTCCTCCCGAAGATCCCGGCCGCCAAGGCCGCCGACCTCGCCGTGAACGCGCTGCGCGCGGTCAACCTCGGCAACACGCTGAAGCAGGTCAAGGCCAAGCCGGAGCTGATCGTCGACGCCCTGCACGGCGCCCCGAAGCTCGCCTGGCGCACCAACGCCGTCGGCCTGGACTCGCTCGGCAACCCGGTCGCCCGGACCGTGCTGACCGACGCCCGCACCGGCCACCAGATCGACGCCTGGGACAGCATCGAGACCGCCGCCGGCGACGGCAAGTCCCTCTACAGCGGGACGGTGCCGCTGGAGACGACCCAGTCCGGATCGTCGTACCAGCTCAAGGACCCGACGCGCGGCAACACCTACACCGGTGACGCCGAGGGCAAGACCGATCTGTGCTTCCTCGGCATCTGCTTCAGCCGGGCGCCCGCCGACCTGTTCACGGACGCCGACAACCACTGGGGCACGGGCAGCAACTCCGACCGCGCCTCGGCCGCCGTCGACGCCCAGTACGGCACCAACGAGACCTGGGACTACTACAAGAACGTTCAGGGCCGCAACGGCATCGGTGGCGATGGCAAGGGCTCGTACAACCGCGTCCACTACGGCAGCAACTACAACAACGCCTTCTGGGACGACAGTTGCTTCTGCATGACGTACGGCGACGGTGACGGGACCACCTTCGGACCGCTGGTCGCCCTCGACGTGGCCGGGCACGAGATGACCCACGGCGTCACCTCCAAGACGGCCGCGCTGACCTACTCGGGCGAGTCCGGCGGGCTCAACGAGGCCACCTCGGACATCCTCGGCACGATGGTGGAGTGGTACGCGAACAACTCCTCCGACCCCGGTGACTACCTCATCGGCGAGAAGATCGTGAAGCCCGGCTTCGGCCACACCGCCCTGCGCTACATGGACAAGCCGTCGAAGGACGGCAACTCCGCGGACTACTGGAGCAGTTCGGTCGGCAACCTGGACGTCCACTACTCCTCCGGTGTCGCCAACCACTTCGCCTACCTGCTGGCGGAGGGGAGCGGCGCGAAGACCATCAACGGCGTCAGCTACGACTCGCCGACGTACAACGGCTCCACGGTCACCGGCATCGGCCGGGACAAGGTCGGCAGGATCTGGTACCGGGCGCTCACGGTCTACATGACCTCCTCGACGAACTACGCCGGGGCCCGCACGGCGACCCTGAACGCCGCCAAGGACCTGTACGGCGCGGGCAGCACGGAGTACAACGCGGTGGCGGCGTCCTGGAGCGCCGTCAACGTGAACTGACGCTCGAGTCGCGCACCGGCGGCCGCCACGATCCCGCATCGGGGCGGCCGCCTCGCGCGCCTGTCATCCACTCCATGACAGAGATCGCTCCATTTGAGTGCTTTTCATACTTATCTCTCCCATCGACTTCGCGTGGGCCCGTGACCTGCCCAAACCGTCGGCGGACTAGGCCGTGCGGGGGGCGGGGAGAACACCCGTTCATCGCATTTCTGACGGACCATCAAGAAGCAGGACTCCCCGACTGCGGCTTACCTCGGTAGGGACAGACCGAGGCGCGACTCCAGGGAGGCACCATGCGACGCATCGCCCGTCTGCTGGCCGGTACCGCGCTCGTCGTGGCAGCCGCCGCGCCCGCCTCGGCCGGGTCCGGCACCCTGGACGTGTACCCCTCGACCGTGGCGCCCGGCGGCCAGGTCACGGCGAACACCGCCGCGTGCGGGGACAAGGGCTCGGCGATCGGTGACGCGGGCGCGGTCGGCGCCGGCACCTTCACGCTGGCCCCCAGCGCGCACGAGGGCGAGGCGATCGGCCAGTTCCAGGTGCCGGAGAGCGCGCAGCCGGGGACGTACGAGATCGTCGCCAAGTGCGCCGAGGGCGGCCGGCAGGTGACGGGCGACCTGGTGGTCGCGTTGAGCGCGGCGCACGAGCAGGTGCAGCCGCGGGGAAGCATGAAGACGGGGGTCGGCGGCGCACTCGGCACCGACCCCGTGCAGACCGCGGCGGGTGTGGCGGCGCTGGCCGTCGCCGCCGCGGGCGGTACCTGGCTCCTGCATCGCCGGGCGAGAGGCGACGGGATCTGACGGACACCCTCCGCTGTCCGTCCGCCGGTACCGCACGTCCCGCCCCCTCCGGGTCCGATGCCCCTCGTGACCCGGAGGGGGAGGGGGTCTTCGGGGGTCCGCCTCCGGGACTTCGGGGGTCCGCCTCCGGGTCCCCGGGGGTCCGCCTGAAGGGAAACGGGTTCGTATGCGCAGGAGAGCCAGGCGTGACAGGCTCGGCGACACCGCGATAGCCGCGGTCACCGTAGTGGCCCTCGGTTCCGGGGTGTGGCTGCTCGGCGGTGGCACCGGGACGCACGCGCCGCCGCAGCCGGCCGCCGCCGAGGGCCGCCCCGAGCCCGGCGGTGCGCGGCGCGCGGCCCCCGCCCTCGTCCCGTCGGCGCCCACCCGCATCCGCATCCCCTCCATACGCGTGAACGCCCCGCTGACGGGCCTGGCCCTCAACCGCTCCGGCAGCCTGGACGCGCCGCCCGCCCAGAACAAGAACCTGGCCGGCTGGTACGAGGCCGGCACCATGCCCGGCGAGACGGGCACCGCGATCGTCGCCGGCCACGTCGACAACGCCGAGGGCCCGGCCGTCTTCTACGACCTGGGCGCGCTCAAGCGGGACGCCCGCATCGAGGTGGACCGCCGGGACGGCTCCGTGGCCGTGTTCACCGTGGACGCGGTGGAGGTGTACGCGGCGAACAACTTCCCCGACGACAAGGTGTACGGCGCCGCGTCCCGCCCCGAGCTCCGCGTCATCACCTGCGGCGGCGGCTACTCGAAGACCTCGGGGTACCTGGGCAACGTGGTGGTGTTCGCGCATCTGACCGGGAGCCGCTGAGAGCAGGGCCGCGGGGCCGTACCGATGTGCGGCCTGAGCACGTGGGCGCGAGCGGCCCCGACGGCGCCGCAGCCGGGAACCGGCCCCGCCCCGGACCTCACACGCCGGGCCGGCGGCAGCTGAGGGCAGCGTTCCTCACGGGAAACAGACGTGATGCGGCCGGGTAACCTCGGGACCGCACGCTCAAGGGCATGACCTCGAATACGCGTGTGGTGGTGATCGGCGCCGGCCTCGCGGGCGTACGGCTCGCCCGGCGGCTCGGCGAGCTGGGCACGCCCGCGCTGCTCGTCGGCGAGGAGGAGCACCCGCCGTACAACCGGGTGCTGCTCGCCGAGGTGCTGGCCGGCCGGTACGCCCCTGAAGTGATCGGCCTGCCGGCGCCGGCGGGCCTGCTGCGCGGCCGGGTCACCGGCATCGACCGGGGCGCCCGGACCGTCGAGTGCGCCGACGGCTCGTCGATCGCATACGACACGCTGGTTCTCGCCACGGGGTCCAATCCGGTGCTGCCGCCGCTGCGCGGGCTGTTCACGCCCGACCACCAGCTGCCCGAGGGCGTCCACGCGTTCCGCACGATGGACGACTGCCTGGGCCTGGCCAAGGCGGTCCGGCCGGGTGTGCGCGCGGTGGTCGTCGGAGGCGGGCTGCTCGGCGTCTCCGCCGCCCGTGCGCTCGCCGTGCGCGGCGCGCAGGTCGTCCTCGCCCAGCAGGCCGAACGCCTCATGGAACGCCAGCTCGACCCGGACGCCTCCCGGCTGGTGCTGCGGCACCTCACCGGCCTGGGCGTCGAGGTGCACACCGAGTGCCGGGTGCGGGACGTGCGCTGTGTCGCGGGCGCGGTCCGCTCGGTGGAGATGGCCGACGGGTACGCGCTCGACGCCGACCTCGTGGTCGTCGCCTGCGGGGTGCGTCCGCGCACCTCTCTCGCCGAGCAGGCCGGTCTCGCCGTCCACCGGGGCATCCTCGTCGACGACGAACTGCGCACCTCCGACCCGCACATCCACGCCGTCGGCGACTGCGTCCAGCACGACGGCACGGTCTACGGCCTGGCCGCTCCCGCCCTCGAACAGGCCGACGCGCTGGCCGAGTTGCTCGCGGGCGACCCCGGCGCCCGGTACGCGGGCACCCGTTCCCTGACCCGGCTGACCCTCACCGGCCCGGGTTCCCCCTTCGACCTGGCCGCGTTCGGCGAGACCGAGGCGCGCCCCGGCGACGACGTCGTACGGCTCGCCGACGCCACCCGCGGCACCTACCGCAAGGTCGTCGTCCGCGACGACCGCCTGGTCGGCGGGGTCCTCGTCGGCGAACTCGGCACCGTCGGCGCGCTCGCCCGGGCCTGGGAGGGAGCAGAGCCGCTCCCCGACGAGGGCCCCCTGCTCCACCTGCTCACCAACGATGGAGGCTCCTGATGACCACCGCCCCCGGGGCCACCCCCACGATCGTGCTCGTCGGCCACGGCATGGTCGGCCAGCGCTTCCTGGAGGCGCTCGCCGAGCGCGGCCTGACCGCCACGCACCGCGTGGTCGTGCTGTGCGAGGAGCCGCGCCCGGCGTACGACCGTGTCGCCCTCACCTCGTACTTCTCGGGCAAGACCGCCGAGGAACTCTCCATGACCGACATGGGGTTCATCGACGACCACGGCATCGAGCTGTACGTCGGCGACCCGGCGGAGACGGTCGACCGCGAGGCGAGGACGGTGACCGCCAGGTCCGGCAAGGTGTTCGCGTACGACACCCTCGTCCTGGCCACCGGCTCGTACCCCTTCGTGCCGCCGGTCCCGAACAAGGACGCCGAAGGCTGCTTCGTCTACCGCACCATCGAGGACCTGCTCGCCATCGAGGCGTACGCGAAGACCAGGGCGACCGTGGGTGCCGTGGTCGGCGGCGGACTGCTCGGACTCGAGGCGGCGGGTGCCCTGAAGGGCCTCGGACTCACCTCCCACATCGTGGAGTTCGCGCCGCGCCTGATGCCGGTGCAGGTCGACGAGGGCGGTGGCGCGGCGCTGCTGCGCACCATCGAGGGCATGGGCCTGAGCGTGCACACGGGCGTGGGCACGCAGGAGATCGTGACGGACGCCGCGGGTGCCGTCACCGGCATGAAGCTGTCCGACGGCTCCGAACTCCCGGTGGACATGGTGGTGTTCAGCGCCGGTGTCCGGCCCCGCGACCAGCTGGCCCGGGACTGCGGCCTGACGGTCGGCGAGCGCGGCGGCATCACGGTCGACGAGCAGTGCCGCACGGTCACCGACCCGCACGTCTTCGCGATCGGCGAGTGCGCGCTGGCCGCGGACGGCCGGGTGTACGGCCTGGTGGCACCCGGCTACGAGCAGGCCGAGACGGCCGCGGCCACCATCGCCGCCGACGAGGCGTCCTTCACCGGCGCCGACCTGTCCACCAAGCTGAAGCTGCTCGGCGTGGACGTGGCGTCCTTCGGCGACGCGCACGGCACCACCGAGGACTGCCTGGACGTCGTCTACTCCGACTCCCGCGCCGGCCTGTACAAGAAGCTGGTCATCGGCGCCGACGGCACGCTGCTCGGCGGCATCCTGATCGGCGACGCGGAGGCCTACGGCACCCTGCGCGCCCTGACCGGCTCGGTGCCCCCCGTCTCCCCCGAGTCGCTCGTCCTGCCCGCCGGAGCCGACTCGGGGGCCCAGCTCGGCCCGTCCGCCCTGCCGGACGAGGCGGTCATCTGCTCCTGCCACAACGTCAGCAAGGGCACCATCCGGGGCGCGGTGACGGAGCACAAGTGCACCACCGTGCCCGAGGTGAAGAAGTGCACCAAGGCCGGCACCGGCTGCGGTTCCTGCGTCAAGGTGCTCGGCCAGCTCGTCAACGCCGAGCTGGAGGCGTCCGGCGTCGAGGTCGACAAGGGCCTGTGCGGCTGCTTCTCCCAGACCCGCGAGGAGCTGTACGAGATCGTCCGCGCGCTGCGCGTCACGTCGTACCGGGAGCTGCTGGACCGGCACGGCCGTGAGGCCGCGCGGGGCGGCGAGGGCTGCGAGACCTGCAAGCCGGCCGTCGGCTCCATCATCGCCTCCCTCGCCCCGGCGATCGGCGCGAGCGGCTACGTACTGGACGGCGAGCAGGCGGCCCTGCAGGACACCAACGACCACTTCCTGGCCAACCTGCAGAAGAACGGCTCGTACTCGGTGGTGCCGCGGATCCCCGGCGGTGAGATCGCGCCCGAGAAGCTGATCGTGATCGGTGAGATCGCCCGGGACTTCGGCCTCTACACGAAGATCACCGGCGGCCAGCGGATCGACATGTTCGGCGCGCGGGTGGAGCAACTCCCTCTGATCTGGGCCCGGTTGGTGGACGCCGGTTTCGAGTCCGGGCACGCCTACGGCAAGGCGCTGCGGACGGTGAAGTCCTGCGTGGGCTCCACCTGGTGCCGCTACGGCGTCCAGGACTCGGTCAGGATGGCGATCGACCTGGAGCTGCGCTACCGGGGACTGCGTTCCCCGCACAAGCTGAAGTCGGCGGTCTCCGGCTGCCAGCGCGAGTGCGCCGAGGCCCAGTCCAAGGACTTCGGCGTGATCGCCACCGCCAACGGCTGGAACCTGTACGTCGGCGGCAACGGCGGCGCCACCCCGCGCCACGCGGACCTGCTGGCCCAGGACCTCTCCGACGCCGAACTGGTGCGCCTGATCGACCGGTTCCTGATGTTCTACATCCGCACCGCCGACCGCCTGGAGCGCACCTCGACCTGGCTGGAGCGGATCCCGGGCGGCCTGGACCACGTCCGGGACGTGGTGGTGCACGACTCGCTCGGCATCTGCGACGAGCTGGAGCAGCTGATGCGGGCGCATGTGGCCCACTACCGCGACGAGTGGGCCGAGACCATCAACGACCCCGAGAAACTCGCCCGGTTCGTGTCCTTCGTGAACGCCCCGGACACCCCGGACCCGGTCGTCGCCTTCGTACCCGAGCGCGACCAGATCAAGCCCGACCTGCCGCTGCTGAACATCGGCATGCGGCCCGCCGACGACGTCCTGGAAGGAAGCGCCCGATGACCCTGGCTGTCGAGACCACCGACCTGAAGGTCCAGCTCCGGCTCGCCGACGACGACTGGTTCACGACCTGCGACCTGAGCGTGCTCACCCCGGGCCGCGGGGTGGCCGCGCTGCTGCCGGACGGCCGTCAGGTGGCCCTCTTCCGGGACCGCGCCGACCGGCTGTACGCCGTGGACAACCGCGACCCCTTCACCGGCGCGGCCGTCCTCTCCCGCGGCCTGACCGGCACCCACCGGGACCGCCCGTTCGTGGCCTCTCCCCTGCTGAAGCAGCGCTTCGACCTGATCAGCGGGCAGTGCCTGGACGACGGGGAGGTACGGGTGGCGGCGTACGAGGTACGCAGCGCCTGATCCTGCTTGACTGGTCGTTCCAGAAATACCTAGGCTGCGGGCCGTGGCCAGAACGAAGGAATTCGACCCGGACGCCGCGCTGCAGTCAGCCCTGGAGCTGTTCTGGCGGCGCGGGTACGAGGCGACGTCGGTGGCCGACCTGGTCGAGCACCTCGGGATCGGCCGGGCCAGCCTGTACGCGACGTTCGGCAGCAAGCACGAGCTGTACCTGAAGGCACTCGACCGGTACGGGCAGGCGCAGAACCCCCGGCTGACCCGGGAGCTGTCCCGGCCCGGCCCGGTGCTGCCGGCCGTACGCGCGGTGGTCCGGCGGTTCGCCGCCGAGGCCACGGCCGGAGCGAGCCGGGAACACGGCTGCCTGGTCACCAACACCGCGGTGGAACTGGCCCCGCACGACGCGGCCGCCGCCCGCAGGGTGGAGCAGAGCTGGGACCACGTGGAGACCCTCCTGCACTCCGCCCTGGCCCGGGCGCGAGCGCAGGGTGAACTGGCCGCGGACCGCGATCCGCTCGCCCTCGCGCGCATGCTGCTCGTACTGCTCCAGGGTCTGCGGGTGGTCGGCAAGGCCTCACCGGACGCCGCCAGGGTCCGGGACGCGGCGGAGCAGGCACTGGCACTTCTGGACTGAGGCGCAGCCGAGGCGCACCCACGACGGGTGCGCCTTTTCCCCGCCCGAATACTGGATCGATCAGTCAAGTAAAAGGAGATCGTCATGACGCGTCGCTTCACCGGCCGGACGGCCCTCGTCACCGGCGCCGGTACCGGCATCGGGCGGGGCATCGCCCTCGCCTTCGCCCACGAGGGCGCGAACGTGGTCGTCGCCGGGCGCCGCAGGGAGCCGCTGGAGGAGACGGTGACGCTGATCGAGCGGGCGGGCGCCAAGGCGCTGGCCGTCACCGCGGACGTGACCGGCGCCGGCGACCTGCGGGCCCTGGTGTCCGCCGCCGTGGACCGGTTCGGCTCCCTCGACGTGGCGGTGAACAACGCCGGCGTCCTGACCGGGCGCGGACGGCCCGCGGCGGACCTGGCCGAGGAGGACTGGCGGACGATGCTCGACACCAACGTCACCGGCGTCCTGCTCGCCCTGCAGGCCGAGGTCGCCCGGATGCGGACCCAGCCGAACGGCGGGGCCATCGTGAACATCGCCTCCCGGATCGGCGTGCACAGCCGGCTGCGGGGCACCACCGGCTACGCCGTCACCAAGGCGGCCGTCTCGGTGCTCAGCCGCAGCGCCGCCCTGGACCACATCGCCGACGGCGTGCGCATCAACGCCGTCAGCCCCGGCCCCACCGCCACGGACATGTCCTTCAAACCCGGCGAGACCGAGGCCGACCGGGCCGGCCGGATGCGCACCGAGGTGCCGCTCGGCCGGGTCTGCACCGTCGAGGAGATCGCCGCCGCCGTGCTCTACCTGGCCTCGGACGACGCGGCCTCGGTCGTCGGCACCGATCTGGTGGTGGACGGCGGCTCCACGGCCTGACCCGGTTCAGTCGATCCCCGACCGCTCCACCCCCGCCACGATCCACCGCTGGAAGCACAGGAACACCGCCAGCAGCGGAAGGACGGACACGACGGCCGCGACGAACAGCTCGTGCAGCCGGATCACCTGGGACGTCGTGAAGGACGACAGGGCCACCTGGACGGTCCAGGCGCTCTGGTCCTGCCCGATCACCAGGGGCCACAGGAAGGAGTTCCACGCCCCGAGGAACACGATGGTGCCGACCGCCGCGAACACCGGCCGCGCGTTCGGCACGACCACCAGCCAGTACGTGCGCCAGTACCCCAGCCCGTCGACCTGCGCCGCGTCCTCCAGCTCCCGCGGGAACCCGAGGAAGTACTGGCGGAAGACGAAACAGGCGAACGCCGGGAACAGCGTCGGGACGATCAGCCCGCGCAGGGTGGAGACCCAGCCCAGCGTCGACACCAGGACGAAGCTCGGTACGAAGGTGACGGCGGCCGGGACCAGCAGGGTGCCGAGGATGCCGTAGAAGACCTTGTTCGCGTGCCGGTAGGGGATGCGGGCGAGGCCGTAGCCGGCGAGGGAGGCGAGCAGCAGGGTGCCCAGCGTCGTCGCGACGGCGATCAGGGCGGAGTTGAGCAGCGAGCGCGCGAACGGAACGGAGGGGTCGTCGAACAGCTCGCGGACGTTCCCCCACCTCAACTCGCCCGGGAAGAAGGTCCATTCGGGCGAGGTGATGTCCTGCTCACTGGACAGCCCGTTGCGCAGGAGCAGGTAGAAGGGGATGAGGAAGAGCAGGGCCAGCGCGATCAGCAGGACCAGCCTGAGCGCCCGCCCGGCCCGCACCAGGGCGTCATCCATCGGCGTCCGTCCTTCCCAGCCGCAGCCACCGCGCCTGTCCCACCGTGACGACCGCGATGATCAGCGCGAGGATCACCGCGCCCGCGCTGCCGAGCCCGAGGTTCTGCCCCTGGCCGAGGGCGGTGTAGTAGAGGTAGACCAGCGGCGGCCGGGCGTACGGCGGATAACCCCGCGCGTCGGACAGCAGGTTGTAGAACTCGTCGAAGGCCTGGAAGGCGTTGACGACGAGCAGCAGCACCACCGCCACCGAGGTGGCCCGCAGCTGGGGCAGGGTGATGTGCCGCAGCACCGTCCAGCCCGGGCGGGCCCCGTCCACGGCGGCCGCCTCGTAGAGCACCGGGTCGATCCGCTGCAGCCCGGCGAGCAGGAGAATCATGTAGAAACCGGCCTGCAGCCACAGCCGTACGGTCACGATGACCAGCCAGTACCAGGGCGGGGACGTGGTCGACAGCCAGGCGACGGGATCACCGCCGAACCACCCCAGCACGGTGTTGGCCAGCCCGAACCGCACCCCGTTGAAGATCGACATCTTCCACACCAGGGCGGCGACGACGTAACTGCAGGCGGCCGGCAGGAAGAAGACCGACCGGAAGACGGCGCGAGCGTGTTTCAGGCGGTTGACCATCAGGGCGAGAGAGAGGGAAAGGAGGTACGTGACCGGCACGATGAAGGCGGTGAAGACGAGGAAGGTGCGCAGACTGCCGACGAACGCGTCGTCCTTCAGCATCGCCGTGTAGTTGTCCAGCCCGACGAAGTGCGTGGGCGTGACGGTGTTGTGGGCGTCGAAGAAGCTGAGGCCCACGCTCCACAGCAGCGGAACGTAGGTGAACAGGGCGAGCCCGAGCGCGAACGGCCCCACGAACACCCAGAACCAGAGGGTCCTGCGGCGCCTCACGACGTCTTCTTCGCCTTCTTCACCCGGTCGAGCTCGTCGGCCACCTTCCGTACGACGCCCCGCAGTTCACTCTCCGGACTCGCCCCGCTCCTGATGATCCGGCTGAGCGCGTCCTGGTAGGCGGTCTGGCTCGCGGGCGTCCACAGCAGGGGCTGGGCGTAGCCGTGCTCGGTGGTGAGGCGCACGGCGTCGGCGGCGGCGCCCGACCGCAGCCTGGCCGCCTTTCTGGCGAGGGAGATCCGGGCCGGGATGTGGAAGCCGTAGGACAGTGCGAAGTCCTCCTGGTAGTCGGTCCGTTGGACCCACAACCACCGCACGAACTCCTTGGCGGCCTCCTTGTGCCTGCTGCGAGCGCTGACGGCGGCGCCGTAGGCCCCGACGGGAACGGAGGGCTTCCCGGAAGCACCGTCCCCGGGGAACGGCAGGACACCGAAGTCGTCCCCCAGCTGCTTCTGGACCTGCGGCAGCGCCCACAGCCCGGACCACTGCATCGCGGTCAGCCCCTGGAGGAAGGCGGACGGGTCGGACCAGTCGGCGGGCGCCCCGAGCAGGAGGGACCTGTCGGAGTACAGCTGGTGCAGCTTGCCGAGGGTGCGGGCGGCGGCGGGGTCGTCGAAACCGACCTGGCCGTCCTCGGTGACCAGCCGGAGCCCCGCGGCGTACAGGGGCGTGCCGCCGAGCACACCGGCTCCCCCGTCATTGCCCAGGAACAAGCCCTTGACCTTGCCGGTGGTGAGCCTGCGTGCCGCGTCCACGAGGGCGTCGAGCGTGGTGGGCGGCGCGACCCCGGCGTCCTTCAACAGGCTCTTGCGGTAGTAGAGCAGCTGCATGTCGATGACCTGCGGGACGGCCCAGATCCGTCCGTCGTACGTCTTGGGCGTGAGGACGGCCGGATTGAAGTCGTCCTTGACGCCTTCCAGCAGGTCGGTGAGATCGACGACCTGACCGCCCTGGATCTGGTCGAGTGTCGGCCCGTTGACCTCGAAGACGTCCGGCCCGGAGTCGGTCAGCAGCGCGGCGGCGGTCTGCTGGTCGTAGTTCCCGGGCCGCCACTGCACCTTGACGCGCGCCTTCTTGTAGCCGGCGGCGTACCGCTCGACGGCCTGCTCGGTGCCGGTCTCGCCGTACTGGTGGTACCACTGCGACAGCCCGGTCCCGGAACCGCCGCCGCCACGCCCGGTGTTGGACCCGCACGCGGCGAGTAACCCGGCACCCGCGCCGGCTCCCGCGGCCAGCAGCGCCCTGCGGCTCATCGTCATCGTCTGTGCCCCCTGACGTTCGTCATCGATGCACGGCCCAACGATCAACCATGCGCGTCGATTACGAAAGAGGGCCCCCTTCGGGCACCGCTCGCGGCGACCGCCTCGGGCAGCAGCGAGAGCACAACTTTTTCGCCGCGGGACGCATCCAACTCCGGCGCCCCCGCCGGCGCCCCCGCCTTGGGGACCGACACATGGTCGACCGTCGCTCCGTGCGACGTCACCGCTTGCGGGACCGGGTCCAAAACGGCTTCGACTCGCTGTCGCCGACCATCAGCCCGAGGATCTCGCGGTGCCCGGTGGCGGAGATCCCGGTGGCGATGACCACGGCCTGGGAGGCGATCCGGTGGTTGGCCCGGTCCTTGCAGATCGCGAGCGCCGTCGTGGCTTCGCTGTCGCACCGATGCCCGCGGGCAAGGATCGCGATGAGCCGGTCAATCTGTGTCGGACAGGGCAGTGGGCAGGATCTCCTGGATGCGGTAGTCCAGGTGGAGCAGGCCGTTCCTGCCCTTGTGTTCGCCGAGCCAGCTGGCCAGTCCGCCGTCGAAGCGTTGGATGTAGAGACGTTCGGTGCGTTCGGCGCTCGGGTGGTCGGCTGCGATGACCTCCAGCGTAAGCGGGGCACCGTCGATGAGGAGGCCGTCGAAAAGGCACACCCGTCGTTCGTTCGGCCCGTGGCTGTCGGAGATGAGGCGTGCGTAGCTGCGATCCGGGTCGTCGTCGACAGTGATCTTCGACCACAGGGCGCTGGTGCCCGAGCGGACGGTGTCATCAAGAAAGGCGATGCGTTCGGCATCGATGCGGATCCGTCGAGCAGCGGGGTAGGTGAGGCCGAGTGGGAGGTCATAGCCGATCTGGAACGTGCTGCCGCCGGCGACTTCCCCGTTCTGGCACTGCGTGATGGCAACGCGTGGCCGTGGGGTGGCAGCAGGATCGGATTTCGCCTGTAGGACCATGATGCCGGTCAGAGAGGAGTTCCCTGCGATCTCGACGCCGCGCAGCTCGGCTACGCGCATGGAGTCGAACAGCCAGATGCTGCTGCGGTCTACTTCTTTCCAGCGTCTCTCGAGTCCGTTCGTGTTGTTGCAGCCGGGGTTGTACCAGGTGCCGACGCTGTCGTCTTCCGCGAGCGGCTCGCGCACGACACCGACGAGTTCTCGTGGCTCGATGGGCGGCAGCAGCAGGCCGATGGTGCCGTTCGCGAAGCCGGCGGGCCGCACGAGGAGATCGGCCAGCACCCTGCGTTTGCCGGCGTTGTGGAAGTCGATCCCCACGAGGATCGGCCGCGGTTCGGGGCCTGGGTCGATGACATGGAGGTTCTTCAGCGACACGTGTTTGTTGCTGGTCACCAAGGTGGGGATGTCGACCACACTGCTGGTGAACGGGTCGTCGGAGCAGGAGGCCACCACCAGGCAGCAGCTGTGCGTTGCGGTCCCGGCTGGCAGGAGGTAGTCCCAGGTGAGGACGACGGGGCGGTTGGGGTGCAGTTCGGGGATTGTCTGGCTGGCGCCGACGGGCTGCCAGTTTGTGGTGCTGGTCAGGTTGAATGCGGGCGGGGTCAGGGCGTTGGGCAGGTTGGGGAGGCCGGCTGAGGCGTCGGCGACGAAGGCGCGCACGGAGACGTTCTGAGTCGTCTGCCAGCCGCGATTGTGTACCTGGATGTAGAAGCGGTTGGTTCGTCCGCGGTACGGGTCCTGATGGATCAGGGTGGCGTCGAAGTCCACTCCGTCGAAGACACCTGGCGGTGTGAAGTACGGCGTGTGGTTGACCTTGATGTCCGGGCTTGTCCACCAGTCGGCGGTGGCGGGTGCCGGGAAGAGCGGATCGGGCAGGCCGGTGGGCGTCGGGAACCGTTCGGCGGTGTCGAGATCGTCGTCGCGCAGGTAGAGGTCGACGGGCGGCTTGGTGACGCCGGGGGTGATGTCGAGTTTGAAGGCGCCGCGTCCCATGGTGCCGGCATAGAGGATGTGGCTGGCGGAGTCGATTACTAGATCGGAGACGGGCACGTTGGGGATGCCGTTGTCGAAGGGCATCCAGTGCGCTCCGCTGTCTGTGCTGCGATAGACCCCGGTGTCGGTGGCGAGGTAGAGCGTGCTCGACGATGCAGGGTCGACCACGACGGAATTTGCGACGACCTGTGGCAGGTCGCCGGAGAGGTCGGTCCAGGCAGAGCCTCCGTTGGTGGAACCCCAAACCGACTGTGCCGCACCGGCTGCGCTGCCGAAACCGACGAGGCTGATAACGAGGTGGTCTGCGTTTGCCGGGTCCACCCAGATGCTGCTGATGCCTCGCGCTGGGAGTGAACCTGTCTTGTCCGCCCAGTTGGTGGTCGTGCCCCCGTCATCGGTGCGGTAGAGGTGGCCGCTGGCGGTGCCTGCGTAGACCCGCCCGGAGTCCGACGGGGCGACCGCGATCGTGCTGACCTCACCGGTGAGGACCTGGCTGCAGGAAGTCCATGCTGTGGCCATGCCGTCCAGGGTGCGCAGCACTCGGTCGGTTCCGTAGTAAAGGCGCAGGTGGTCGTTGGGGTCCATGGTCAAGACCCCTTCGAAGGGGGTCGAACCCACGATGCCGGCCGTCTTGGCAACCCAGGTGCTGCCGCCATCCGTGCTCTTGACCAGATACGCGTTCTGGGCTTCCGCGTACATCACACGCGGGTCTGTCGGATCGATCACGAACCAGCCGCCGTCGCCTGCCCAGACCGGGCGCCACGTCAGGCCGCTGGTGGTGTAGTTGGTGGCGGTGTCCTGGGCACCGCCACCGAGCACGTTGCTCAAGCCGCGCCAGAAGTTGATGTTGTAGAACTGCGTGATGACCAGCCCGTTACTGACCTTACGGACGGTCGCTCCCTTGTCGTCGGAGCGCCATACGCCCCCGTCGTTGGCGATATAGACGACGTTTGAGTTCGACGGTGCGAAGACCACGGCGTGCTGGTCGGCGTGTACGGGCAGCCCACTCCAGGTGGCGCCGCCGTCGGCAGTGCGGTCCAGGTCGGCTCCGCCCCAGAACAGAACATTCTCGTCGTCTGGGGCGCAGGCGATGACGTCGCACCAGCCGGGATGGAAAACGCCATGAGTGCCGGACACAGCCGTGAACGTGGAGCCGCCATCAGTGCTCTGCTGCACCGTCGCACCCATCTTGATCACGATGAAGTCGTGGCCGTGAGCACCCGTGGCACCGATCGCGAGCTGTGGCCACACCACACCCGTACCGGTCGGCGATCCGGGCAACAGCGTGAAGGTGGTTCCCCTGTCCGTGCTCTTGTAGAAGCCGCTGTTGGCGACCGCGATGAACAACGTGCCTGGGTTCGCGGGATCCAGCGCGATGTCCGTCACTGTGCCGGTCCGCAAGGTCGTCCAGTTCTGACCGCCGTCCTCGGAACGTTCCAGTCCGGCGTTCCCGGTCACCCACAAACG
This sequence comes from Streptomyces sp. NPDC048191, assembly GCF_040652655.1. Lineage (NCBI taxonomy): Bacteria > Bacillati > Actinomycetota > Actinomycetes > Kitasatosporales > Streptomycetaceae > Streptomyces > Streptomyces sp. NPDC048191. Next base: position 135,976 of record NZ_JBEZMO010000010.1, on the reverse strand, counting down.
CTGACTATCGCCGGGGTCCACAACGAGCTTGCCGATGAAACGCGATCTCACCGCAGCCCGACGACTCCACGTCGCACCGCCGTCCGCGGAGACGTACACGCCCGCACCGGCGTAGCTCGCCCCATAGCCTGGCGTGTACTCCCCCGTGCCGACATAGAGGATGTCCGGATTGCTCGCAGCGATACCGATCGCCCCAATCGCGAGCGACTCTTGCATGTCCCACAGCGGATCCCACGTCTGGCCCCCATCGATGCTCTTCCACACACCGCCGCTGGCCGCGCCGGCATACACCGTCTCCGGGTCCGTCGGGTGCACGGCAAGCGCCTTGACCCGTCCGTTGACGTTCCGCGGGCCCAGGGGATACCACGGTGAACCGCTCCCTGCTGGGTCGTACCCAGCGATCGCCCCGGACTCCCGTCCGTACGCTTCAACAAGACGCAGCTTGTGGGCGAACGACGCGTCCCGTGCCTCCGCGAGCGCCACCAGGTCGTCTGATCGTGTCGCGGTGAACCAGCGAGCTCTCCACTCCAGTTCCCGGTTCCGCTGCTCAAACGGAGGCAGATGATTCTGGTGCCTCACGCCCTGATCATTCCCTGTCGCCATGACTCTCCTAAGGCTTCGAACGCATCAACTGACCTAGGGCGCGGGAGAACAGACCCGCGGATTACCATGTGCATCCAATTGGAAACTCGCTGTAACAGGACGGTTCGCGTTCGAGCCACCTGCCTGGGGCACTAGGGGAAGACGGTGTGGTTCAGCGGCCGCTCTTTGAATGCGGTCAGTTCCTCGTCCAGCTCACCGCAGATGCGGGAGACCTCGGACCTGGAGATCCCGCTGTCCGCGCGTCTCGGAGTGCTCGCGGGGCGCGGCACCGATCACCTCGGTGGCCTCGGCCTCGATCAGCTCTTGCAGGATGCGCTCGCACGCGACCCTCATTGCTTCAACTCCGTCGGCCCGACGTAGTGACTCAAGCAGCCGCATCTGCTCAGACCGGCACAAGGCCCATCGCGTGCTCCTCCGGTCGAACTGCCCGTTCACCAGGGAGACTTGCGCGATGGCCTGCCCTTGTTCAGGGAGCATGCACCGCCAGCGGATGCACGCCCTGGGCAGACACCCGCGCGTTCCGGGACCCCGCCCGGCTACACCCCTTCACGGGACGCGATCCGGGGCCGTCAGGGCTGCGACTCTGTCGAATTCTGTGGGCGCAGTACGGCCGGCACAGAGAGGCGCCACCCCCGCGCAGGGTGTCGCGTCGGTCAGGCGTGCGGAGTCCGGCACGGCCGTACATGCCGCGTTACTGAAGGGAATTCACGGTCCGGGCGGATGGATTTCCCATCCGCCCGGACCCTGAAATCAGTTGTTATTGTTGTTGTTGTTCGTGCGGCCGCCGACATTGTTATTGTTGTTGTTGTTGTTTCCGGCGGCATTGTTGTTGTTGTTGTTCACGATGACGGTGACCCGCAGCCCGTCGTCGTCGACGTAGTCCATCAGTTCGTCGGCGTCGTCTTTGAAGTCCGCCTGGTCAGTGGCGGTTTCGTCGGCGTCGGTGTCGTCCTTGAAGTCCGCCTGGTCAGTGGCGGTCTCGTCGGCGTCGGCGTCGTCCTTGAAGTCCGCCTGGTCAGTGGCGGTCTCGTCGGCGTCGGCGTCGTCCTTGAACTCCGCTTGTTCAGCGGTGGCTTCGTCGGCGTCCTCCTTGAGGTCCGCCCGCTCATCGGCAGCCGCGTCGGCGTCATCCTTGAGGTCCGGCAGGTCGTCGGCAGCTTCGTCGGCGTCGGCGTGCGCACCATGCCCGGAGGCGGTCAGAGCACTGTTCGAGCGGAAGGTCCTGAGCGAATCATGACCTGCGGCGTGCGCCATGGGCGCTGCCGAGAGACCTACCACCCCGCTGCCGAGCATGATCAGGGCCGCCGCCCTCGCATTCAGTCGGGCACGCCGCGAGGGAGTGTCCTCGTCCGGGCGCCAGTTGCGCATCACCTTGCGCTTGGGGAGCATCTTGCGTCCTCTCTCCTCGCATAGCCGAGGGAACTGTCCGATGGGTTCGAGGATGCAAGCGTTGAGCCGCATCCAGCGTGATCACACTTCCCGTGCGAACTGCCTGGAATAACGGTTCGACCTGCGGTTTTAGGCCAGACGCTCACATGTCTGCGATACGTGGCTCAGCGCCGATGGCGCCTCTGGAGACCAGGCGATAAAGTAATCCCCTCACATTGACATGGCGGCCCGTCGGTTTGTCCGGCAGGCCGTTTCTGTTTCCCCGTCCGGCCATGGCAGGCCGGCGCCCCGGCTGTCGCGCCGTGCACAGAGAGGCGGCACCCCCGCACAGGGTGCACGGCTGACTTCCCTGCCTGGGAAGTCAGCCGTTTCTCATGCCCTCAGGGCACTCTCAGGGCACATCGCTCAGGACGGCTTCCATCATGTCGGCCGTCCGATCCGCCTCCGTCTCCCACAGATGCGTGTAGACGTTCAGCGTGATCGATGGCTTAGCGTGACCGAGGCGCATCTGAACCTGCTTCGGCGTCGCCCCGTTCTTGATCAGCACGGAGGCGTAGAAGTGGCGCAGATCGTGAAGCGTAGTGCCCTCGGGGACGCGTACCTTGCTGCCGGACTTCGCCAGGTAGGCGTTCGCCCGCTTGATGTTGCGGGCCCACACCTTCGCCCAGCTACCGCGCCGGATCGCCCCGCCCGTCTCGCTCGTGTACAGCAGCCGAGCAGGGCGCCACACGGGCTTACGCGGGTTTGTCCGATCCTCGATGTACACGACCTTGGGCGGGAAATCCTTCCGGTACCGCTTGATCTCGTCGACAACAGACTGCCCCTGGGAACCGCCCTGTAGCTCTGCTTGGTCTTCGGCTCACCCAGGTACGGCACGCCCTTGTCCGGGCCGATCAGCTGCTGCTTGACCGTGACCGTCCTGGCCGGCTCCTCGTCTTCCAGGCCGAACAGCTCGCCCTGGCGGAGTCCCGTGGAAGCCGCCTGCCGCACCAGCGCCCGATATCGCGGGGACGCGGTGACAATCAGCGCCCTCACCGCCTCCGGGTCGAGCGGGTGAATCTCCGGATAGAACACTCGGGCGGCTTGAGGCCCTCCCATGGGTACTTCGGGATGATGCTCTTTTGATGGGCTATCTTCAGGATGCTGGTGCAGACGTTCCAGGGCGTCGCGAACGTCGACGGGGCGATGACCGCGGACCGATCTTTAATCCACTTCTGGCCGTCTGCCCGCTGGATGCTGCCGATCTGCCGGTTACCGAACGCCGGGTAGATGTGCAGCCATAGGGCCCGCTCGACGTTTGTCTCGGTCCGCTCGCGATGTACGGCCGTCTCCTACCAGCGCTCAGCGACAGCCTTGAACTTCTGCTTGCCGAGCTCGCGGTTCACGAACGTGCCGCCGTCGAGTTCAGCCTTCACCTTGGCGGCGCGTGAGTGGTGGGGTTCGTCGCCGTTTCGAGTCATGCTGCGCATCGGCCTCCGATCTCTTCGGCGTCGTACTTGTCGAGCGCTTCGGCGTCGTAAAGAACATGCCGCCCGCGCCTGATGAAGCACTGCGGGCCGGTTCCGGCGTAGCGCCAGTAGCGGACGGTTGAGGGGGACGTGCGGTAGCGCCCGGCGACTTCGGCGGTCGTCAGGTACTTCTTCATGACGTCCTTCGGTGGCGAACGAGTACGCCCAGTCATCGCCCCGAATCTGGCTTCATGAGCGAGCGCCGGAAGCACGTTGATTTCGGGGCGGTGGGCTGCGTGTGTCCTACGTGCGGATTTCTGCGTCATTGCGTCAGGCACGTCATTTGCGGCTCTGACCTGCTGCTATGCGGTGACGCGGGCGGTTCGGGGCGTGTCACAGGGTGGGGGCAAGCATCAGGTGAAGCCACAACGTCAAGCATCAACCGAGACAAGACACTCCGCCGACCCGTTGGCTTGATGGGACCTTCTCTACCTCGTCAAGGCGGCTCGCTCCGCTCCCCGCGCGCGGCCCGGCCCCCGGCCAAGCCTGCGCTCCTGTCTACGCCCCGCACCGGAGACGCGCCCCCAAGTGCCTGTTAATCGGATGAATTTGAAGAAACGCGTCATAGCGGCACAAAAACCTCATCATCACTAAGCTCTCTCGCGATCACAGTGAGTGATCTGCGGTCCGTCAGACGGCGCTAGCGGCGTGCCTGGCGAAGGCTGCTCCGGTTCGTGAGGCGGAGGTGCCGGTGTTCAGAGGAAAGAGCAAGCAGACTGGGTCCGACTATGCCCCGGGGCACAGGAAAGGCCAGCTTCGACAGCGACCATGGTCATGGTCATGGGCGTGGCTGCGGGCCTGCGTGGCCGGGCTGGCCATGCTGGCGGGAGTGGCCTTGCCGGCCCTGGCTTCATCGCCGGCCTGGGCCGCGCCAGGCCCGAACGCCTACGTCGCCAACATCCGCTCGAACAATGTGTCGGTGATCGACACCGCCACCAACACGGTCACGGCCACCGTCCCCGTCGGCACAAACCCGTTCGGTGTGGCGATCACCCCGGACGGCACACGCGCCTACGTCCCCAACTTCCTCTCGCGCAATGTGTCGGTGATCAACACCGCCAGCAACACCGTCGTGGCCACCGTCCCCGTCGGCGGCGCCCCGGCCGGTGTGGCGATCACCCCGAACGGCCTTTTCGCCTACGTCACCAACGAGGCCACGAACAACGTCTCGGTGATCAACACCGTCAGCAATACGGTCGCAACCACCGTCCCCGTCGGCAACGACCCGTTCGGTGTGGCGATCAACCGGGACGGCACACGCGCCTACGTCACCAACATCCTCTCGAACAATGTGTCGGTGATCGACACCGCCACCAACACGGTCACGGCCACCGTCCCCGTCGGCACGAACCCGCAGGGTGTGGCGATCACCCCGAACGGCACACGCGCCTACGTCACCAACGTCCTCTCGAACAATGTGTCGGTGATCGACACCGCCAGCAACACCGTCGTGGCCACCGTCCCCGTCGGCGGCGGTCCGGCTGGTGTGGCGATCACCCCGAACGGCACACGCGCCTACGTCACCAACCAGGGCTCGAACAACGTCTCGGTGATCGACACCGCCAGCAATACGGTCGTGGCCACCGTCCCCGTCGGCAGCTTCCCGGTTGGTGTGGCGATCACCCCCGCCGGCACACGCGCCTACGTCACCAACCAAAACTCGAACAACGTGTCGGTGATCAACACCTCCAGCAACACCGTCGTCGCCACCGTCCCCGTCGGCACAACCCCGCTGGGTGTGGCGATCACCCCGGTCAGCAAGCCCTCCTTGACCATCACCAAGCACCACACCGGGAACTTCGCCGTAGGAAGGTTGGGCACCTACACCATCACCGTCGGCAACAATGGGCCTGGACCGACCAACGGCACCAGGGTGACCGTCCACGACACCCTTCCGAGACGACTCATCGCCCGCAGCATCACCGGCTCCGGATGGCAGTGCACCCTGTCGACCCTGACTTGTACCCGCAGCAACGCCCTCCGTGCCGGGGACAGCTACCCGCCCATCTCACTCACCGTCCGCGTGGTGGGCTTCACTCCCTCCCAAGTGACAAACACCGTCACGGTCACCGGAGGCGGCGACACTGCCACCCACACCGCTACTGACGTCACCACCATCACGCGCGGCGTGGCGTCGCCGCCGCCGCACGGCTACGGGGATGACAAGTCCTGACCAAACCTTGGCCGGCAGAGCCAGCGGACCCTGATGCGGGTGGTCACCGCCGCTGCTGTACAGCAACCTCAGCAACCGACTATGAGCAACGGCCACTCTGACGGACGGGATGGCGGCCTCTATGACCCTCGTTGACCGATCTGTGTAGAGCCACGAACCAGAAGGTCGCGCCTGGTAGAGACGGTCTGGCCCCGTGCCAGGCCGTCTCAGTTTTCGTCTCATTCAGCTACGTTCACCGCCCTACAGACGGGTCCATCGCCAGCGAACAGCCCGGCCCTTCGCCCATGAACGCAGGTGAACGACGGCCGCGTCCCTCCCCCCTACCAACAGACTTGGAAAGTCTGCGCCCCCGAGCAACCTCCTTGGGCCGCCGTGCACCACTGCGCGGAGCAGTGCGCCTTCCACAGAGGACATGTACCTGGCAATCCTGCACTGGTCCGCACGACGTCGAGACCGGGGGTGGGAGACGTGGCTCGTACGCAGTCCAGGTGTGGAGCGCTCACGGAGAAGGGCACTCGGTGCCGGCGGCTGGCGATGGTCAGTGCGTCGCGATGCAACCTGCACCGTGGCGAGTGGTCGTCGTACACCATCGAGAAGCGCAAGGAAGCCGCACGCAAGGCGAAGACACGCAAGCGTCGCAAGTGACCCCAGCCGGTGTGAGGTGACATCCATGGCTGATATCAACGACAGCGGAGAGCGGCGGCGCGGTGCGGTCTGACACGGCCACGGCCGCCCCGCGCAGCACGGGTGGACAGGCGGTCGGACCGAACTCCTGAAGCGGTGCTCACGCAAGAGCGCCCTACCGGGCCGTCCTGGGGCCGTAGAAGGGCGCTCAATGATGATCAACGCCGACACCTCAGCGGTACTCCTGCCGCGGTGAGCGAGACCGGTACGCGGAACGCGGCGAGACACGTGTGGCATCACTACGGGGCAGCAGATGGCCGCACCGCCACCGCCGGGGCTACCGCGTCGGCAGAGCTAGCCGCATCTGGAGGGCACAACGCGGGCACAACGGCTTCGGACCGGCCCGACGGCAACCAACGCCAACAAACGGCGTTTTGCCTGGCCAGCGACTTAGCTTGACAGTCACCGCAGATGATGCACAGAGAGGCGGCACCCCCGCACAGGGTGCCGCCTCTCCTCTTCGTGCGCCGGAGCCGCCGCCGATCGGTGAGGGTCGGGGACCAGCGGCGGCTCCGGGGTCAAGTGGCCCGCGAGGGCCTAGCGGTGGTCGCTGCCCGCCGAGTTCGTCGCCGCACGCCCCGCTTCCAGGCGGGCGACCGGGATACGGAAGGGGGAGCAGGAGACGTAGTCCAGGCCGACCTCGTGGAAGAAGTGGACGGACTCGGGGTCACCGCCGTGCTCGCCGCAGACGCCGAGCTTGAGGTCGGGGCGGGTACGCCGGCCCGCCTCCGCCGCCGACCGCACCAGGGAGCCGACGCCGTCCTTGTCGATCGTCTCGAAGGGGGACACGCCGAAGATGCCCTTCTCCAGGTACGCCGTGAAGAAGGAAGCCTCCACATCGTCCCGGCTGAAGCCCCACACCGTCTGCGTCAGGTCGTTCGTGCCGAAGCTGAAGAACTGCGCCGCTTCGGCGATCTGGCCGGCGGTCAGGGCGGCGCGCGGCAGCTCGATCATCGTGCCGATGGCCAGCTTGAGCTGCGTGCCCGTCGCCGCCTCGACCTCCGCGACGACCTTGTCGGCCTCCTCGCGGACGATCTCCAGCTCCTGGACCGTACCGACGAGCGGGATCATGATCTCCGCGCGCGGGTCGCCCTTCGAGGACTTGCGCTCGGCCGCGGCCTCGGCGATCGCGCGGACCTGCATGGTGAACAGACCGGGGATGACCAGGCCGAGGCGCACGCCGCGCAGGCCCAGCATCGGGTTCTGCTCGTGCAGCCGGTGCACCGCCTGGAGCAGGCGGAGGTCGTTCTCGTGCGGCTCCTGGCGGGACTCGGCCAGGGCCACACGGACCGAGAGTTCCGTGATGTCCGGCAGGAACTCGTGCAGCGGGGGGTCGAGGAGGCGGATCGTGACCGGGAGGCCGTCCATCGCCTCGAAGAGCTCCACGAAGTCCTTCTTCTGCAGGGGCAGCAGGGCCTTCAGGGACTCCTCGCGCTCCGCCTGCGTGTCCGCCAGGATCAGGCGCTCGACCAGCTCACGGCGGTCGCCGAGGAACATGTGCTCCGTGCGGCACAGACCGATGCCCTGGGCGCCGAAGCGGCGGGCCCGCAGCGCGTCCTCGGCGTTGTCGGCGTTGGCGCGCACGCGCAGCCGGCGCTTGCGGTCGGCGAAGGCCATCATGCGGTGGACCGCCTCGACCAGCTCGTCGGCGTCGTCGGCGCCGGGGTGCATCCGGCCCTCGAAGTACTCCACCACCGGGGACGGGACGACCGGGACCTCGCCGAGGTAGACCTTGCCGCTCGAACCGTCGATGGAGATCAGGTCGCCCTCCTCCACCACGTGGCCGCCGGGGACCGTCATCCGGCGGCGCTTGGTGTCGACCTCCAGCTCCTCCGCGCCGCAGACGCAGGTCTTGCCCATGCCCCGGGCGACCACGGCGGCGTGGGAGGTCTTGCCACCGCGGCTGGTCAGGATGCCCTCCGCCGCGATCATGCCGTCCAGGTCGTCGGGGTTGGTCTCCCGGCGGACCAGGATGACCTTCTCGCCGGAGCGGGACCACTTGACGGCCGTGTAGGAGTCGAAGACCGCCCTGCCCACCGCGGCGCCGGGAGACGCGGCGATGCCGCGCGCGACCTTGTCGACCTTCGCGTGCTCGTCGAAGCGCGGGAACATCAGCTGCGCGAGCTGGGCGCCGGTGACGCGCTGGAGCGCCTCGGTCTCGTCGATCAGACCCTGGTCGACCAGCTGGGTCGCGATACGGAAGGCGGCGCCCGCGGTGCGCTTGCCCACGCGGGTCTGCAGCATCCACAGCTGACCGCGCTCGATCGTGAACTCGATGTCGCAGAGGTCCTTGTAGTGGTTCTCCAGCGTCTCCATGATCTGCATCAGCTGGTCGTACGACTTCTTGTCGATCGACTCCAGCTCCGCCAGCGGGACGGTGTTGCGGATGCCCGCGACCACGTCCTCGCCCTGCGCGTTCTGCAGGTAGTCGCCGTAGACGCCCTGGTGGCCCGAGGCGGGGTCACGGGTGAAGGCGACGCCGGTGCCGGAGTCCGGGCCCAGGTTGCCGAAGACCATCGAACAGACGTTGACGGCCGTACCGAGGTCGTGCGGGATGCGCTCCTGGCGGCGGTAGAGCTTCGCGCGGTCGCCGTTCCACGAGTCGAAGACCGCCTTGATGGCGAGGTCCATCTGCTCGCGCGGGTCCTGCGGGAAGTCCCGGCCGGCCTCCTTCTTGACGATCTTCTTGAAGGTGGTGACCAGCTTCTTCAGGTCGGCGGCCTCCAGGTCGGTGTCGACCGCGACCTCCTTGGCCTCCTTGGCCTTGTCGAGGGCCTCCTCGAAGAGGTCGCCGTCGACGCCGAGGACGGTCTTGCCGAACATCTGGATCAGGCGGCGGTAGGAGTCCCAGGCGAAGCGGTCGTCGCCGGCCTGCTTGGCCAGGCCCTGCACCGACTTGTCGGAGAGGCCGATGTTCAGGACCGTGTCCATCATGCCCGGCATGGAGAACTTGGCGCCCGAGCGGACGGAGACCAGGAGGGGGTTGTCGGCCTGGCCGAGCTTCTTGCCCATGCGCGACTCGAGGGCGTCGAGGTGCGCACTCACCTCGTCACGCAGTGCCGCGGGCTCCTCGCCGCTGTCCAGGTAGACCTTGCAGGCCTCGGTGGTGATGGTGAAGCCGGGAGGGACCGGCAGACCGAGGTTGGTCATCTCGGCGAGGTTGGCGCCCTTGCCGCCGAGGAGGTCCTTGAGGTCCTTGTTGCCCTCGGTGAAGTCGTAGACGAACTTCACTACGTGGGGTTCTTTGTTTTCCGACACGGGTCTCGACTCCTTGAGGCCACGGTGGCTGCCCTGACGGCGAGGAACATACCCAGATCGAAGGCGCATGGGTACGTCCACTTGTGCGTCATGCGCCTGTAACCAGGCGTCCGCCAGCGGATCGAAAGTCAAAGCTTGGCAAGCAGACGCGCCCAGATGTGTTCACTTCTTGAATGCAACACCTCCCCAGAGGCGGGTTTTCCGCTCAGATGAGCAGAGATCCTGCACGTCTGATTTCGATCGATGAACGATCAAGGGGTGGCACCCAGTGCCACCCCTTGGAGAAGTGCAGTCGCCCATGATCCGCTCATCTGAGCGCAACCCTTATCAAGGGTGGCGAGAATCACGCTGTCACAGCCCGCCGGATTTCACCATGCGGACCGCTTCCCGGTACCCGGAAACACCCACGTCACACAGTCACCTCAGACACCCAGCGCCCGCAGCCGCTCCTCCGCCCGCTCCGGTCCGTAGAGGTGTTCCACCACCAGCGCCCCCGCTCCGATGAGCGCCGCCCGCTCCCCCAGCCGGGAGGTCACGACGTCCAGGTGGGCCGTGGAGCGCGGCAGCGCCCGCTGGTACAGCAGCTCGCGTACGCCGGTGACGAAGGGCGTTCCGGCCAGATCGCCCGCGATCATCAGTACGCCGGGGTTGAGGAGGGTGACGACCGTGGCCAGGACGTCCCCGACCCGGCGGCCCGCCTCCCGGGCCAGCGCCGCCGCCTGCGGATGCCCGGCGGCCAGCAGGTCCCGCACGTCCGAGCCGGAGGCGGCCGGCACCCCGCTCTCCGCCAGCCGCCGGGCCACGGCGCCCCCGCTCGCGACGGCCGCGAGACAGCCGTACGAGCCGCAGCGGCACAGCGCGTCCGCGCCGACCCGGATGTGCCCGATGTCGCCCGCGCCGCCGTCGATCCCCCGGTAGATCGCGCCGTCCAGGACCACCCCGGCGCCGATGCCCGTGGACACCTTGACCAGGACGAAGGCCGCGCAGCCGGGGTGCCCGGCGCGCTGTTCGCCGTAGGCCATGAGGTTCGCGTCGTTGTCGACCAGGACGGGGACGGCGGGGGCGCCGGTGCGTTCGGTGAAGGCGCGGGAGAGGCGGCCCGTCGTGTCGTAGCCGTCCCAGCCGGGCATCATCGGCGGCTGCACCACCCGGCCGGTACCGGTGTCCACCGGGCCGGGCACGGCGAGGCCCATGCCGCAGACGTCCGCCGCCGGGCGCCCGGCCTTCTCCAGCAACCGGTGGAACCAGTCGCCGAGTTCGCCGAGCACGGCCTCCGGTCCGTCCTCGACGACCAGGGCGCCCGAGTGCTCGGCGAGGATCTCGCCGGTCAGCGACAGGACGGCCGCGCGGGCGTGCCGGGTGTCCAGGTCGGCGGCGAGGACGACCGCGTGGGCGTCGTCGAACTCCAGGGTGATGGAGGGGCGGCCGCCGAGCGGCGAGTCGACCGGGCCGCCGGCGCCCTCGCGCAGCCAGCCCGCCCGGAACAGCCGGTCCAGGCGCTGGCCGACGGTCGCGCGGGACAGTCCGGTCGCCTGCTGGAGCGCGCCGCGCGTCACGGCCCGTCCGCTGCGCACCAGTTCGAGCAGCTCTCCGGCGCCGGCCTGACCGCCGGCTCTGACAGCCCTTCCCGGATGTTCGGTCATGCGCACCCCCTTGTGCTTCCCAAGCCTGCATTACATATTGAGTTTTGCGTGTTAAATAGACGTAACTCTACGACGGTTACCACCAAACCTGGTCGGTCAGGCCGGGTGCCTTCGTCTTCGGGGAGCCCCGAGTGGATCACAGCACGCAGCTCACCGTCCGTCCCGCGCCGTGCGAGATCGCATACGATCCTCCGTCCTCGGGCACGTCCCTGCACGTCAGAGCGGCCCAGGTGCTCGACGCGAACTGGACGGGCGGCTCGACGGTCCCCTCCCGGAGCCTGTATCCGCACCAGTGGTCCTGGGACTCGGCGTTCATCGCGATCGGCCTGCGGCACATCTCGCCGTTGCGGGCCCAGACCGAGCTGGAGACGCTGCTGGCCGCCCAGTGGGCCGACGGGCGCGTCCCGCACATCGTCTTCAACCCCTCCGTCCCCCTCGACGCCTACTTCCCCAGCCCCGACTTCTGGCGCTCCTCCACCGCCGGTCGCGCGGCGGGCGCCCCGCGCACCGTACAGACCTCGGGGATCGTGCAGCCACCGGTCCACGCGCTCGCGGCCTGGCTGGTGCACCGCGCCGACCCCGGGCTGTCGCGCGCCCGCGGCTTCCTGGCCCGGACGTACCCGCGGCTCGCCGCCTGGCACCGCTATCTGCTGCACCGCCGGGACCTGGGCGGCGCCGGGCTGGTGTCCGTGGTCCACCCCTGGGAGCAGGGCATGGACAACAGCCCCTGCTGGGACGCCCCGCTGGCCCGGATCAGCCCGGCCCCGGCCCGCTCCTTCCGCCGCGCCGACCTCGCCCACGGCGCGCCCGAGGACCGGCCGACGGATCTGGACTACGGGCGGTACGTGCGGCTGGCCGCCGACTACCGGGATGCCGGATACGCCGACCAGGACCGGGAGTTCGCCGTCGAGGACCCGTCCTTCAACGCCCTCCTCATCGCCTCCGAGCACGCGCTGGCCCGAATCGCCGGGGAACTGGGCGCATCCGGCACCGCCCGTCACGACCGCGCCGAACGACTGACGGCGACCCTGGTGGAGCGCCTGTGGGACCCGACGGCCGGCCTGTTCCTGTGCCGGGACCTGCGCGGAGGAGGTGACGAACGGACCCACGGGCGGGGCGTGTCGGGGCCGACCCACGAGCGGGGTGCGTCGGGGCCGAGCCACGAGCCGGGCGGCTCCGGGCTGATCCCCGAGCGGGGTGTTTCCGGGCTGGTGCCGCTCATTCTTCCGGGGTTGCCGCGTGACGTGGTCGACGCCGTCGTCCGTACCTTGTGCGGGCCGCACTTCGGGTTCGGTGGGCGCAGTCGGCTCGTACCCAGTTACGACCTCCTCGGTGAGGCCTTCGATCCGCATCGGTACTGGCGCGGACCGGCCTGGTTCAACACGAGCTGGCTGCTGGAGCGGGGGCTGCGCGTGCACGGCGAGCGGGAGCGGGCCGACGCGCTGCGCGCGGCCGTGCTGCACCTCGCCGAAGCCACCGGTTTCGCGGAGTACGTCGACCCGTACAGCGGCGAGGCCTGCGGCGCCACCGGCTTCGGCTGGACCGCCGCGCTCGCCCTCGACCTGCACCACGAGCTGCACAAAGACCTTCTCAAGGGCGCCCGCGAGGGCGTGACCGAGGCGGCCACCGGCACGTTCGACAGAAGTGAAGAAGGAGGCGACCGGGGATGACGGACCGGCATCATCTGCTCGTGCACGGGGCGACGTTCGCCGCCGTGGGCGACCGGGGCGACATCAGCGGGGTCCGGGGCAGCGGCTCCCCGGACGGGTTGTTCGTACGGGACGCCCGGCATCTCAGCCGCTGGCAGCTCACCGTCGACGGCGCCGTGCCCGAGGTGCTCACCCCGGTCACCGACGACGACACGGCAAGCTGCGTGCTGGTCCCGCGCGGCGGCCGGCAGGAGCCGCCGGCGCACACCCTCTTCCGCCGGCAGGCCGTCGCGGACAGCTCGTTCGTCGAGTCCCTCCGGGTGACCAGCAACCGCCCGGTGCCGACCACGATCCGGCTCGCCATCACCGTCGACGCCGACTTCACCGACCAGTTCGAACTCCGCTCCGACCACCGCACCTACGCCAAGGCCGGCGCCGTACGCTCCCGCGAAGTCCTGGACGACGGCATCGAGTTCAGCTACCGGCGCGCCGAATGGCGGTCCTGTACGACCATCACCGCCGAGCCCGCCCCCGACGCCGTGGAGGAGACCGGCACCGGCGCCCGCCGCCTGGTGTGGGCCCTCGACCTGGCCCCGCACGGCACGGCCGAGCTGGTGCTCCGGGTGATCGCCCGCCCGCACGGCGAGATGCGCGCCCTGCGCGTGCCCCGCGACCCGGCGTCCGTGCACGAGCAACTCCTCGCGCTGGAGGGTGAGTTCGTGGAGGGTGTGGCCTTCCCCACCGGCTGGCCGGAACTGGCGGCGGCCTGCGCACGGGGCCTCGCCGACCTGGCCGCGCTCCAGGTGCCGGCGCGCGGACCCGACGGCGAGGAACTGCGCGTCCCGTCCGGCGGCGCCCCGTGGTTCCTGACCCTGCTCGGCCGGGACGCCCTGCTCACCTCCCTGTTCGCGCTGCCGTACCGCCCGGAGCTGGCCGCCGCCACGCTCCCCGCGCTCGCCGTGACCCAGGCGACCGGCACCGGCCCGTTCCCGGTCGCCCAGCCCGGCAAGATCGTGCACGAGGTACGCCACGGCGAGCTGGCCCACTTCGGGCAGGTGCCGTTCGCCCGGTACTACGGCTCGGTCGACGCGACCCCGCTGTTCCTGGTCCTGCTCGGCGCGTACGTCGAGCAGACCGGGGACACCGGTCCGGCCCGGCGCCTGGAGGAGAACGCGCGTGCCGCCGTCGGCTGGATGCTGGACCACGGCGGTCTGACCTCGCGCGGCTATCTCGTCTACCGCGCCGACGAGGGCGGCCTCGCCAACCAGAACTGGAAGGACTCCCCCGGCGCGATCTGCTGCGCCGACGGCACCCGGCCCAGCGGCGCCGTGATGGCGGCGGGCGCGCAGGGGTACGCGTACGACGCGCTGCGCCGCACGGCGTGGCTGGCGCGCACGGCGTGGGGCGACGAGACGTACGGGGCGCTGCTGGAACAGGCCGCCGCCGATCTCCGGGACCGTTTCCAGCGGGACTTCTGGATGGAGGAGCACTCCTTCCCCGCGCTCGCGCTGGACGGGGAGGGCCGCCAGATCGACGCGCTGGCCTCCGACGCGGGGCATCTGCTGTGGTCGGGGCTGCTGGACAAGGAGTACGGCGAGGTGGTGGGCCGGCGGCTGCTGGAGCCGGACTTCTTCTCCGGGTGGGGTGTGCGGACGCTGGCCTCGGGACAGGCGGCGTACCATCCGCTGTCCTATCACCGTGGGTCCGTCTGGCCCCATGACAACGCCCTGATCACATTGGGTCTGGCGCGGTACGGACTGCACGACGAGGCCCGTGCGGTGGCGCACGGGCTGGTCGACGCGGCGGCGGTGGCGGGTCACCGGCTGCCGGAGGTGCTGGCGGGGTACGGGCGGGACACGCATCCGGAGCCGGTGCCGTATCCGCACGCGTGTGTGCGGGAGTCGCGGTCGGCCGCGGCGCCGCTCGCTCTGCTGACGGCGGTCGGGGGTGTGTAGCGCCGTTGCCGGGAGGTAGGCGGGGGCGACGTTTGCCAGGTGTTTGCCCGGTGTTGTGAACAGGGGCCGTGAAGTCGCCGTACGGGACGGCAGATCGGGTCTCGCAGGGAAGGACGCCGGGTGTCCCAGGACATGAGCACGCGCGAATCAGCCGCAGCAGAAGCCGAGGAGGCGGAGCCGGAGCAGCCGGCCGCCTCCCTACCCGGCCCACGCCGCCCCTTCCCGCGCCCCTGGACGGCCTGCTCGGCGTGGGTGCGGCGATGGCGGGAGGAGCATCCGACGGCCGCCCAGGTGCTGTCGGTCTCCGTCACCGTCCTCGCCGCCGCCCTCGTCGTCGCAGCGCTCGTGATGCCGAACACCGTCGTCCGGCTGGGACCCTCGGAATTCATCCGCATACCGGCGGAGGCCGTGATCGGGGCGGCCGTGATGATCGCCCTGCCGCGCCGGCCCCGGGTGGTGCTGGCGGCCGTGTCCGGAGTCGCGCTGGGCGCGATGACCGTGCTGAACGCGCTCGACATGGGCTTCAAGCAGTACCTCGGCCGCGGCTTCAACGTCGTTCTCGACTGGAGTCTGTTCGGCGACGCGGAGTCGTATCTGGAGGACTCCCTCGGCCGCACGGAGACCCTTGCCGCCGTGGCCGGTGTGATCACCGCCGTCCTGCTCCTGTTCGTGCTGCTGGCGCTGTCCATGGTCCGGCTGAGCAATCTGCTCGCCCGGCACACCGGCGTCGCGACCCGGGGCACCCTGGTCGCCGGCGTCGTCTGGATCACCTGCTCCTCCCTCGGCCTGCAGGCGTTCGGTGTACCCCTCGCCTCCGACAACACCGCGACCGCGCTGAAGGCCCAGGCCCACCTGATCTCGGCCACCCTCAAGGACGAGGCGGAGTTCCGGAAGGTCGCCAGGGTCGACGCCTTCGGTGACACCCCGGGCAGCCAGCTGGTCCCGGATCTGCGCGGCAAGGACATGATCTTCACGTTCATCGAGAGCTACGGCCGCAGCGCGGTCGAGGACCCGATCATGGCGCCCGGCGTCGACAGCACGCTCGACGCCCGGACCAAGGCCCTGGCCAAGGCCGGCTTCCACGCCAAGAGCGGCTGGCTGACCTCGGCGACCTACGGCGGCAGCAGCTGGCTCGGCCACTCCACCACCATGTCGGGTCTGTGGATCAGCAACCAGCAGCGCTACCGCACGGTCATGGCCAGCGACCACATGAGCCTGACCGACGCGTTCAAGAAGACCGGCGCCTTCGACACGGTCGGTGTCATGCCGGGCGTGCAGAAGGGGTGGCCGGAACAGAAGTGGTACGGCCTCGACAAGGTCTACAACGCCTTCCAACTGGGCTACAAGGGACCGAAGTTCAGCTGGTCGACCATGCCGGACCAGTACGCGCTCCAGCAGTACCAGGACCGGGTGCACAGCAAGAGGCCCGCCGACGGCAAGGCGCGGATGTCGCTGCTGATCCTCACCTCCAGCCATCAGCCCTGGGCGCCGATCCCGAAGATGGTCGGCTGGGACCAGCTGGGCGACGGCTCCGTCTTCAAGGGCATCCAGGCGGCGGGCAACAAGCCGGCCGACGTCATCGCCGACACGACCAAGTCCCGCCAGGAGTACGGCAAGTCGATCCAGTACTCGGTGACCGCGCTGACCCAGTGGCTCACGCGCTACGGCAGCAAGGACACCGTCCTGGTCTTCCTGGGCGACCACCAGCCGATCGCCCGGGTCAGCGGCAACCACGCCAGCCGTGACGTGCCGATCTCGATCGTCGCCAAGGACCCGAAGGTCCTCGACAAGATCTCCGGGTGGGGGTGGACGGACGGCCTGCGCCCCGCCCACAACGCCCCGGTGTGGAAGATGAGCGCGTTCCGGGACCGCTTCCTGACGGCGTACGGCTCGACGCCGCACCCGAAGAAGGGCTGATCAGCCTCCGGAGGTGTCCAGCTCCGCGTCCTCGCTCACGCCCGCGCAGTCGTAGGGGTCCTTCAGCCAGCCGTCCGGCAGCACCACCCGGTTGTTGCCGGACGTACGGCCGCGGGGCCCGTCCGCGCCGGCCGGCCAGGGCTGGTCGAGGTCCAGCTCGTCCAGCCCGGCCCGCAGCTCCTGGAGCGACGACGTGATCGCGAGCCGCTTACGCATCTCGGAGCCGACCGCGAAGCCCTTCAGGTACCAGGCGACGTGCTTGCGGAAGTCGATCACTCCCTTGGACTCGTCCCCGATCCACTCGCCGAGCAGGGTCGCGTGCCGCACCATGACGTCGGCCACCTCACGCAGCGCCGGCCGCTGGAAATCACCGGTCCGCCCCTCGAAGGCGGCGACCAGGTCCGCGAACAGCCACGGCCGCCCCAGGCAGCCGCGCCCGACCACGACCCCGTCGCAGCCCGTCTCCCGCACCATCCGCAGCGCGTCCTCGGCCGACCAGATGTCGCCGTTGCCGAGCACGGGGATCTCCGGGACGTGTTCCTTCAGGCGGGCGATGGCGTCCCAGTCGGCGGTGCCGCCGTAGTGCTGGGCGGCCGTGCGGCCGTGCAGGGCGATCGCCGTGACGCCCTCCTCGACGGCGATGCGGCCGGCGTCGAGGTAGGTGATGTGGTCGTCGTCGATGCCCTTGCGCATCTTCATCGTGACCGGGAGGTCACCGGCGCCGCTGACCGCCTCACGCAGGATCGCCCGCAGCAGGTTCCGCTTGTACGGCAGGGCCGAGCCGCCGCCCTTCCGGGTCACCTTCGGGACCGGGCAGCCGAAGTTCAGGTCGATGTGGTCGGCCAGGTCCTCCTCCGCGATCATGCGGACGGCCTTGCCGACGGTCGCCGGGTCGACGCCGTACAGCTGGATCGAACGGGGCCGCTCGCTCGCGTCGAACCTGATCAGCTGCATGGTCTTCTCGTTGCGCTCGACCAGCGCCCGGGTGGTGATCATCTCGCTGACGAACAGGCCCTTGCCGCCGGAGGCTCCCTCCTTCGCCTCGCCTCCGGCGAGGGCTCCGCCTCCGGCGAAGTGCCTGCACAGGGTGCGGAACGGCGCGTTGGTGATGCCCGCCATGGGTGCGAGCACGACGGGCGGCCGAACCGGGTGAGGACCGATCTGCAGGGGGGACTCGAGCGTGGACATTGCTCCATTGTCCTGTACGGGGAGCGGTGACTTCCCCGGCCTGTGGACAACACCACCTCCGTATCGTGTACCAGTAATTAGTTAGACGCACTATTGAAATTCGTTTACGATGGAACCATGCCCGAGTTGAGCCCCCGCCGCCGTCTGCTCGTGCTCGCGATCTGCTGTATGAGCCTGCTGATCGTGAGCCTGGACAACACCGTGCTGAACGTGGCGCTGCCGTCCATGCAGCGCGATCTGCACGCCACCACCTCCGGCCTGCAGTGGACGATCGACGCCTACACACTGGTACTCGCCTCGCTGCTGATGCTCGCCGGCTCGACGGCCGACCGGATCGGCCGCAAGAGGGTCTTCATCACCGGCCTGGTGGTCTTCTCCGTCGGCTCGCTGCTGTGCTCGCTCGCACCGAACCTGTCCCTGCTGGTGGTGTTCCGCATGGTGCAGGCGATCGGCGGCTCGATGCTCAACCCGGTCGCCATGTCGATCATCACCAACACCTTCACCGACGCCCGCGAGCGGGCCCGCGCGATCGGTGTGTGGGGCGCGGTCGTCGGCATATCCATGGCGGCGGGCCCGCTGGTGGGCGGTCTGCTCGTCCAGTCGGTGAGCTGGCGCTCGATCTTCTGGATCAACCTGCCGGTCGGCCTCGTGGCCCTCCTGCTCACCCTCCGCTTCGTCCCCGAGTCCCGCGCCCCCAAGGCCCGCCGCCCCGACCCGGTCGGCCAGCTCCTGGTGATCGCCCTGTTCGGCTCGCTGACGTACGCGATCATCGAGGCGCCGGACTCGGGCGCGGCCACGGTGACGCCGTTCGCGGCGATCGCCCTCGTGGCCCTCCTGGCCCTGCTCCGGTACGAGCCCCGCCGCGCCGAGCCCCTCATCGACCTGCGCTTCTTCCGCTCGGCTCCGTTCAGCGGGGCCACGGTGATCGCGATCAGCGCGTTCGCGGCACTGGGCGGCTTCCTCTTCCTGTCCACGCTCTACCTGCAGAACGTCCGCGGACTCAACGCCCTGCACGCCGGCCTGTGGATGCTGCCGATGGCCGCGCCGACCTTCCTGTGCGCCCCGCTCTCCGGCCGCCTGGTGGGCAGCCGGGGCCCGCGCGTCCCGCTCCTGGTGGCGGGCACGGCGATGACCGCGAGCGGCGTCCTCTTCGCGGCCTTCGAGGCGGAGACGTCGAACACCACCCTGTTCCTCGGGTACGTCCTCTTCGGCATCGGCTTCGGCTTCGTGAACGCGCCGATCACCAACACGGCCGTCTCCGGCATGCCGCGCGCCCAGGCCGGGGTGGCCGCCGCGGTCGCCTCCACGAGCCGGCAACTGGGCCAGACGCTCGGCGTCGCGGTGGTCGGCGCGGTCCTGGCCTCCGGCATCCACTCCACCGCCTACCGGGACACCTTCGTCTCCGCGGCCCGCCCCGGCTGGTGGATCCTCACCGCCTGCGGCCTGGTCGTCCTCGCCCTGGGCCTGCTCACCAGCGGCCGCTGGGCCCACCGCACCGCGGAACGCACGGCCGAGTCCCTGCAGTCACCGGAGGTACGGCAGGCCGTGGGAGCGTCGGAGCGCGGCTAGCGCGGTGACGGCACCGAGGCCCGGGCCCGGACACCGCGCCCGGTGAAGCGCCTCAGGCCCTGGCCGTGGCCTCGCGGGCGATGGCGTACAGCCTCTCCAGCCGCTCCCGGCTCTCCTCGTCGACCGGGGTGTACGTCACCATGCGGGCGCCCAGTTCGGGGCCCAGCCAGAGGTCGGTGTGCTCCAGTCTGAGGTGGCCGACGTGGGCGTTGAGGAACTCCTTGGTCTTGGAGCGGTTGCCGACCACCTCGTAGCGCTCCCAGTTCTCGCGGAACGTGGGCGACTCCGACTCGAGGCGCTTCAGGAGCATCTTCCACGCCGGCTCGCCGAGGTGGCCGGCGAGCGAGGCGCGCAGGCGGGCGGCCATCAGGCGCTGGCTCTCCTCCAGGTGCACGACCGACGCCTGCCACTCCTTGTTGGTGTGCACGAGGAGCATGCAGTTGCGGTCCTCCGGCGGCAGCGCGTCCAGGTCGGTCAGGAGGCGGCCGTAGGTGCGGTTGTAGGCGAGGATGTCGTACCGGCTGTTCTGGATGCACGCCGGGATCGGCTCCAGCTGGCGCAGCATCTCGCGCAGGGCCGGGGTGACGCTCGGGCAGCTCGCGGCGGGCGTCGGATCCGTGGCGCCGGCCAGCTGGAAGAGGTGGGCGCGCTCGCTAGCGTCCAGCATCAGGGTGCGGGCCAGGGCGTCCAGGACCTGCACGGAGACCTGGATGTCACGGGCCTGTTCGAGCCAGGTGTACCAGGTGACGCCGACCGCGGAGAGCTGCGCGACCTCCTCGCGGCGCAGTCCGGGCGTACGGCGCCGGGTCCCGCGCGGCAGGCCGACCTGCTCGGGGCTGATGCGCTCACGGCGGCTGCGCAGGAACGCGGCCAGCTCGTTTCGCCGGATCGCCGAGCCCCGGCGCGTCGGCTGCGGGGCGGTCTCCTGGGCCGTGGTGGTCATGTCTCCCAGGGTGCCGTCTCCGTCATCCTGTTGCCAGGTAGTTCTTCTACCAGGATGAGGACACTCTGGTACCAGTCTGGGCGGCGGCGCAGGCTCGGGGGCATGAGTGAAACCGTCACCACCCGGGCCGTCCGTGCGACGGTCGCGCCGCCCGCACTCGGCGGGCTCGGGCTGTTCACCGTTCTGCTGGCCGCGGCGCTGCCGCTGGTCGACTTCTTCATCGTCAACGTCGCCCTGCCCGCCATCGGCTCCGACCTCGCCGCGGGCGAGGCCGTACTGGAGCTGGTCGTGGCCGGGTACGGGGTCGCCTACGCCGTGCTGCTGGTGCTCGGCGGGCGGCTCGGGGACCTGTTCGGCCGGCGCCGGCTGTTCCTGGGCGGGATGGCCGCGTTCGGGCTGACCTCGCTGGCCTGCGGTCTGGCACCGGACGCCTGGAGCCTGGTCGCGGCGCGGGTCGCGCAGGGGGCCTCGGCCGCCGCGATGCTGCCGCAGGTGCTGGCCACCATCCAGTCCACCACGCGCGGTGCCCGCCGCGCGAAAGCCATGAGCCTCTACGGCGCCACCGCCGGGCTGTCCATGGTGGCCGGGCAGATACTCGGCGGCGTGCTCGTCGCCGCCGATGTCGCGGGCACCGGCTGGCGGGCCGTCTTCCTCGTCAACGTGCCCGTGGTCGCCCTGGGCCTGCTGCTCGCCGTACGGGTGGTGCCCGAGACCCGGTCGCAGCACCCCGAGCCCGTCGACGGGCCCGGCACCGTTCTGCTCGCCGTGTCCCTGCTGACGCTGCTCGCCCCGCTCACCGAGGGCCGGGCGGCGGGCTGGCCGCTGTGGACGTGGCTGTCGCTGGCCGCGTTCCCCCTCTCGGCCGGCGCGTTCTGGGCCGTGGAGCGGCGGGCCGACCGGGCGGGGCGGACCCCGCTCGTGCCGCCGAGTCTGCTGGCGCTGGCCTCGCTGCGGCGCGGTCTGCTGCTGATCCTGCCGTTCTCCGTCGGCTTCAGCGGGTTCATGTTCGTCATCGCGCTGGCGTTGCAGCAGGGCGCCGGACTCGGTCCGGTGCCGGCCGGGCTCGCGCTCGCGCCGATGGCCGTGGTGTTCCTGTTCGTCTCCCTCGCCGGACCGCGGCTGATCGGCCGTTACGGCACCCGGGTCGTCACCGCGGGTTCGGTGCTCCAGGGCGTGGGCGTGCTGCTGATCGTGCTGGCGGCCTGGCGCGACTGGCCGCACCTCGACTTCGGCTCGCTGCTGCCGGGCGCCGCCGTGGCCGGTGCCGGGCAGGCGCTGCAACTGCCCAACGTCTTCCGGATCGTGATGTCCGAGGTGCCGCCCGCCCGGGCCGGTGTCGGCAGCGGTGTGATGGTCACCACCCAGCAGTCCGCGCTCGCGCTGGGCGTGGCCACGCTCGGCACCCTGTTCCTCACCCTCGTACCGCGCCTGGGCATGCGGGACGCGCTGGTCACCACGCTGCTGGTGCAGTTGGCCGGGGTCGTGCTGACCGGGCTGCTCAGCCTGCGGCTGCCGCGCGAGATCGGCTGAGCCGGGGCCGGCCCCGGCCGGCCCGTGGGCACAGCTTGGACAACTCCACGGGAAGCTCCCCCTGTTGATGTTCGTCTTGCTGCACACTCCTGTCCCGGCCGGGGTGTTGTGGACGCGAGGAGGCGTGAGGGTCATGCCGCAGGGCAACAGCACGAGCAAGGTCAGCCGCTGGGACCAGCATGGCCGGGAGCACGTCGTACGGGTGCAACGCACGGGAGTGCAGCGCACGATCAGGTGCGACACGTGCGGCTGGCGCAGAGGCGCCCAGTTCCTGCCGTGGCTGAAGGCGGAGGAACATCTGGCCGAGGCCCACCAGGCGACGGTCGATCCGGCGGCCCGGCAGCCGTCGAGGTAGCGACGCCTGGCCGCTGTACGGCACTTGACCTGCGCTCTTGCCCGCTCGAGTGGCCGGTTCCGGGAACCCGGTCCAGCCTTGTAGAGGTTCTTCGAGCGACAGGAGAGAAACATGACCTCGGTACTCCGCCATCGCTACGGCCTCGTGCTCGGCGCGGGTGCGCTCTCCGTGGCACTGCTCTCCGGCGGAACGGCCGGAGCCTACGCCGCCACCGGCACCCCCACGCCCACGGCCTCACCGCGGACCAGCCCCACGGCCGCGATGGCCTCGATCACCCTCACAGCGAAACCGACCTCGGTGAAGGCCGGACAGTCCGTGCTGTTCACCGGACGCACCAAGGGCCTGAAGGTCGGCTCCCCGCTGGTGCTCCAGCAGAAGATGAACGGCAAGTGGGTACCGCTGCGCGCCACCGGCAAGGTGAAGACGGGCAGTTCGTACGCGGTCACGACCAAGCTCAACAAGAAGGGCACGCACACCCTGCGGGTGGCGAGCGCGACCATGTCCGGGAGGGTCTACTCCCCGACCGTCATGGTGACGGTGAGCTGAGTCCCCGTATCAGCAGGTCCACGACGGCCGTGAACTCCTCGTCGACACCGGGAGCGGTCCATTCCCGGGCGTGACAGGGGTCGTGGAAACGGCCGGTGGCCTGGAAGACGGCACGGGCCGCGGCGGCCGGGTCGGACACCGGGAAGGTGCCTGACCCGGCCCCTTCCGTGATGATCCGGGTCAGCTGTGCGGTCAGGTCGGCGATGTGCTCGCCGACCACCGTGCCCACCTCGTCGGTCAGCACCGTGTAGGTCGCGAAGAGTTCGGGATCGTCGCCCGCCTTGTGCCGCTTGGCCTCGAACAGCGCCGCGAGCCAGGCCCGCAGCCGCTCTTCGGGAGCGCCGTCGCCGGCGACGATGACGGCCAGCTTCTCCGCGGTCCGGTCCAGCCACCGCTTGGTGACCGCCTCGCGCAGCGCCGCCTTGGTGCGGAAGTGCCGGTAGACACTGCCGTGGCTGACGCCGAGCGCGCGGGCGACGTCGACCACGGTGGCCTTGGCCGGGCCGTGGCGGCGCAGCACCTCCTCGGTCGCTTCGAGGATGCGCTCGGCGGTCAGTGTCTCGGTGGGCGGTGCCATGCCCTAGACCGTACCCGGCGCCACGGTCAGCGCTCGCTGTCGAGGTGCGCCATCTGCGCCGTGGGGTAGCGGTCGCCGGCCGCCGCGTCCTGCGGTACGGCCTCCTCGATGGCCGCCAGGTCGGCTGCCTCCAGGGTGACGTCCAGCGCGCCCAGCGACTCGCGCAGCCGCGTGCGGGTGCGGGCACCGACCAGCGGCACGATGTCCTCGCCCCGGGAGAGCACCCAGGCGATGGCGATCTGCGCGACCGTGACGCCCTTCTGCTCGGCGATCTTGCGCAGGGCCTCGACCAGGTTCAGGTTGTGCTGGAGGTTCTCGCCCTGGAAGCGGGGCGAGTGGGCGCGGAAGTCGGTCGGGGCCAGCTGCCGGTCGCGGGAGAAGTGGCCGGAGATCAGGCCCCGGGACAGGACTCCGTAGGCGGTGACCGAGATGCCCAGTTCGCGAGTGGTGGGCAGGATGTCCCGCTCGATACCCCGGCTGATCAGCGAGTACTCGATCTGGAGGTCGGCGACGGGGGCGGTGGCGGCGGCCCGCCGGATGGTCTCGGCGCCGACCTCGCTCAGGCCGACGTGCCGGACGTACCCCTTCTCGATCAGTTCCGCGATCGCGCCGACGGTCTCCTCGATGGGCACGTCCGGGTCGAGGCGGGCGATCCGGTAGACGTCGATGTGGTCGACGCCCAGGCGCTGCAGGGAGTAGGCGGCGAAGTTCTTCACGGCGGCCGGGCGGCCGTCGTAGCCGCTCCAGTTGCCCTCCGGGTCGCGCAGGGCGCCGAACTTCACGCTGGTCAGGGCCTGCTCGCGGAGGGCGGCCGGGGCGGTGCGCAGGGCTTCGCCGATCAGCATCTCGTTGTGCCCCATGGCGTAGAAGTCACCCGTGTCGAGCAGGGTGACGCCCGCCTCCAGAGCGGCGTGGATGGTCGCGATCGACTCCGCGCGGTCGGCGTCGCCGTAGAGCGCGGACATGCCCATGCAGCCGAGGCCGAGGGCGGAGACCTGGGGTCCGGTGGTTCCGAGGGTTCGGGTTCGCATCGTCATGCCTTCACGATGCCATGACAGCTGACAGATTTCAATATCTGTCACTCCAACTTTGTAAGCAGCTGGGCAGGTGGCGGTCCAGACCTCTTGACGAAAGGTCTGGACCAGAGCACCGTCGTAGCACGCGAACTGTCATGCCTACGTCACCTCACCGCACCCCCACCGGGAGGCCCGCATGCTCCGCCGCACGCTGTCCCTGCTCGCCGCCGCGCTCGCCACCGCCTGTCTCGCCCAGCTGCCGGCCGCCCCCACCGCCTCCGCCGCCGACACCTGCGCGGTGAAGTCCCGGCCCGCCGGCAAGGTGCTCCAGGGCTACTGGGAGAACTGGGACGGCTCCGCCAACGGCGTCCACCCGCCCTTCGGCTGGACCCCGATCACCGACTCCCGCATCCCCGCGCACGGTTACAACGTGATCGACGCGGCCTTCCCCGTCATCCGCTCCGACGGCACGGCGCTGTGGGAGGACGGCATGGACACGGGGGTGAAGGTGGCGACGCCCGCGGAGATGTGCGCGGCGAAGGCGTCCGGGCGGACGATCCTGCTCTCCATCGGCGGCGCGGCGGCCGGCATCGACCTCAACTCGACCGCCGTGGCCGACCGTTTCGTCCAGACGATCGTCCCCATCCTGAAGAAGTACAACTTCGACGGCATCGACATCGACATCGAGACCGGCCTGACGAACAGCGGCACCATCGGCCAACTGTCCACGTCCCAGGCGAACCTGATCCGCGTCATCGACGGTGTCCTCGCGCAGATGCCGTCCGGCTTCGGCCTGACGATGGCCCCCGAGACCGCGTACGTCACCGGCGGCAGCGTCACCTACGGCTCGATCTGGGGCGCCTATCTGCCGATCATCAAGAAGTACGCCGACAACGGCCGGCTGTGGTGGCTGAACATGCAGTACTACAACGGCAGCATGTACGGCTGCTCGGGCGACTCCTACGAGGCGGGCACGGTCGCCGGCTTCACCGCCCAGACCGACTGCCTGAACAAGGGCCTGGTGGTCCAGGGCACGACCATCAGGGTGCCGTACGACAAACAGGTACCGGGTCTGCCCGCCCAGCCCGGCGCGGGCGGCGGCTACATGTCACCCTCCCTGGTCTCCCAGGCCTGGAAGCACTACGGCACCTCGCTCAAGGGCCTGATGACCTGGTCGATCAACTGGGACGGCTCGAAGAACTGGACCTTCGGCGACAACGTGAAGGCGCTGCAGGGCCGTTGAGCGACGCCCGGCGTCAGCCCACCGGCTCCGCAAGGGCCCTGATCGCCGGCCGGAGCAGGGCGGCGACGCGCTCTGCCGGGGCGTCGCACAGCGGGGCCAGGCCGAGGAGCTGGTGGCCGATGGTGACGCCCAGCAAGGTGGCGACGAGCAGGGCGGCGCGCAGCTCCCGGTCCTCGGCCGCGGGCAGCGCGGCGCCGACGCCGTCGATCTGCCGGCCCAGGGCGGCGCGGGCCTGCTCGCCGGCCGCCGGGTCGGTGAGCATGGAGCGCATCATCGCCAGCGCGCCCTCGGGAAGACCGCCCAGCTTCAGGCCGAGCGTGGCCAGCAGCTGCTCGACGAGGGCGTCGGCGTCGCTGGCCGCCGGCAACGCGGGGACCGCCTGCACGGCCCGGGTGAACAGCTCGCGTTTTGAACCGAAGTACTGCATGACCAGTGCCGGGTCGACACCGGCCGCCGTCGCCACCGCGCGGATGGTCGTGCGGTCGAATCCCTTCTCGGCGAACAGCTCCCGGGCGCGGTCGAGGATGCGGGCCTCGGTGGCTCGGCGGCGTTCGGCGCGGGACCGGTGGGTGGCGGGCACGCGTTCACTCTACAGCCGTTGACCGAACGTCCGGAGAGCTCCTGGAGTGTTTCGCTCAACAGCTGTTGAGCGAATGGAGGGATTCCCGTGCCGGACCTTCGGTCACCCGGCGCCCGTACCCCGCGCGAGGTACTGGCCCGCCACCACCGGGCCATGCTCGACAAGTCCGCGGACGACCTCGCCGATCTGTACGCGGTGGACGCGGTGCACGAGTTCCCGTTCACCTCTCCGGGCTTCCCGGCGCGCTTCGAGGGCCGGGAGGCCGTGCGCGCGGGATACCGGGCGGCCTGGGGCGGCCCGGCGCGGGTGGAGGAGATCGAACAGATCGCGATCCACGACACCGCCGGCCCCGGGGTCGTCGTCGCCGAGCAGGTCGTACGGGGATCACTGCCGGCCACCGGCACCTGCTTCAGCGTCCCCGGACTCCTGGTCCTGCACGTCCACGACGGACTGCTCACGCGGGTACGGGACTACATGGACGGCGCGGGGGTCACGGGCGCCAGACCGTGAACGCAAAAGGCCCACCCACCCGGCCCCAGGAATCCCGGGCGGGTGGGTGGGCGGGGACGGCTCGGGCGCCGCAGGCGTCAGCAGCCCAGCAGACGCCCGGCGAGGTAGCCCTCGATCTGGTCGAGAGACACCCGCTCCTGCTTCATCGAGTCACGCTCACGCACGGTCACCGCGTTGTCCTCGAGCGTGTCGAAGTCGACGGTCACGCAGTACGGCGTACCGATCTCGTCCTGGCGGCGGTAGCGGCGGCCGATGGCGCCGGCGTCGTCGAACTCGATGTTCCAGTGCCGGCGCAGCGCCTGGGCGAGCCCCTTGGCCTTCGGGGACAGCTCGGGGTTGCGGGACAGCGGGAGGACGGCCACCTTCACCGGGGCGAGGCGGTGGTCCAGACGCAGCACCGTGCGCTTCTCCATCTTGCCCTTGGCGTTCGGCGCCTCGTCCTCGACGTAGGCGTCGAGCAGGAAGGCCAGCATGGTCCGGCCGACACCCGCCGCGGGCTCGATGACGTACGGCGTCCAGCGCTCGCCGGCCTCCTGGTCGTAGTAGGCGAGGTCCTGGCCGGAGGCCTGGGAGTGGGCCTTCAGGTCGTAGTCGGTGCGGTTGGCGACACCCTCCAGCT
Source organism: Streptomyces sp. NPDC048191 (assembly GCF_040652655.1). Lineage (NCBI taxonomy): Bacteria > Bacillati > Actinomycetota > Actinomycetes > Kitasatosporales > Streptomycetaceae > Streptomyces > Streptomyces sp. NPDC048191. The sequence continues at coordinate 108,521 of NZ_JBEZMO010000010.1, read as the reverse complement.
CGCCCCACTCGCTGCCGCCGAACTGGAAGCGGTACTCGATGTCGGCGGTGCGCTTGGAGTAGTGGGAGAGCTTCTCCTTCGGGTGCTCGTACCAGCGCATGTTCTCAGTGCGCAGGCCGAGGCCCGTGTACCAGTTCCAGCGCTGCTCCATCCAGTACTCGTGCCACTTCTCGTCCTCGCCCGGCTTGACGAAGAACTCCATCTCCATCTGCTCGAACTCGCGGGTGCGGAAGATGAAGTTGCCCGGCGTGATCTCGTTGCGGAACGACTTGCCCATCTGGGCGATGCCGAACGGCGGCTTGCGGCGCGAGGTGGTCTGCACCTGGGCGAAGTTGGTGAAGATGCCCTGGGCGGTCTCGGGGCGCAGGTAGGCGACGGAGCCGGAGTCCTGGGTCGGGCCGAGGTGCGTCGACAGCAGGCCGGAGAACTGCTTGGGCTCGGTGAACTGGCCCTTGTTGCCGCAGTTCGGGCAGTTGATGTCGGCCAGGCCGTTCGCCGGGGCGTGGCCCTTCTTCTCCTCGTACGCCTCTTCCAGGTGGTCGGCGCGGAACCGCTTGTGACACGCGGTGCACTCGGTCAGCGGGTCCGTGAAGGTGGCGACGTGGCCGGACGCGACCCAGACCTCGGAGGCCAGGATGACGGACGAGTCGATACCGACCACGTCCTCGCGCGACGTCACCATGTAGCGCCACCACTGGCGCTTGATGTTCTCCTTGAGCTCGACACCCAGCGGTCCGTAGTCCCAGGCGGCACGCTGTCCGCCGTAGATCTCACTGCAGGGGAAAACGAAGCCACGGCGCTTGCTCAGGCTGACGATGGTGTCGATCTTGTCGGCGGCCACGGTGCTCTCTTCATTACGACGACGGGCGTTGAAGCGAGATGCTTCCAGCGAATGATTCAGGTTACCGGCGCAGGCTCCCCCTCAGCCAAATCGCCCCCCACCTGAAGACCCTCCGCCCGTGCCCTCACCGGCCCCTTACCCAGGCTTGTTGACAACGGTTTCCATGTCAGTTGAAAATGACTGTCATGAACGTACGACGACGCCTCATACCCGCCGCCGCGCTCGCCGCGGTCACCGCCCTCGGGGCCGGCACCCTCTCCGCCTGCTCCGGCGACAGCGCGGCCGCGACCGGCACCGGCAGGTTCGACGTCGTCGCGTCCTTCTATCCCATGGCCTTCCTCGCCGAGCGGATCGGCGGGAGCCACGTCCACGTCACGAGTCTCACCGCCCCCGGGCAGGAGCCGCACGACCTGGAGCTCAGCCCCCGGCAGATCGGCTCGCTCCAGGACTCCGACGCCGTCCTGTACCTGAAGAACCTCCAGCCCTCCGTCGACGACGCGGTGGCCCAGTCCCCGGTCCGGACGAAGATCGACGCGGCTTCTTTGACCACGCTGGAGGAGCACGGCAACGAGGTCGGCGGCCACGCCGCCGCGCACGACACCCACCAGGGCGAGGAGGCCGGCGCCAAGGACCCGCACATCTGGCTCGACCCGGTGCGCTACGCCCAGGTCGCCGAGGGCGTCGGCAAGGCCTTCGAAAAGGCCGATCCCGAGCACGCGGCCGACTACAAGAAGAACACCGCGGCCCTGGTCGAGCAGCTGAACGGCCTGAACACGCGGTTCCAGGACGGCCTGGCACACACGAGGACCAGGGTCTTCATCACCACCCACGCCGCCTTCGGCTACCTCGCCGAGCGCTACGGCCTGACCGAGGAGGCCATCAACGGTCTCGACCCCGAGTCCGAGCCCAGCGCCGCGCGCGTGAAGGACCTGGAGACGATGGCCAAGGCGGACGGCGTCTCCACCGTCTTCTACGAGACGCTCGTCAGCGACAGGACCGCGAAGACCATCGCCGGTGACGCCGGCCTGAAGACCGACGTCCTGGACCCGATCGAGGGCATCACGTCCAAGTCCCGCGGCAAGGACTACTTCTCCGTCCAGGAGGCCAACCTCAAGGCGCTCCAGCAGGCCCTCGGCGCGAAGTGAGGGGACACGAGATGACCAGCGAACCCGTCGTGTCCCTGCGCGGGGTGAGCGCCGAACTCGGCGCGCGTCCCGTGCTGCGCGGCATCGACCTCACCGTCGGCCGCGGCGAGGTCGTCGCGCTGCTCGGCGCCAACGGCTCCGGCAAGTCCACGGCGATCCGCACGATCACCGGCCAGGTCCTGGTCAGCGGCGGCACCGTCGAGCTGTTCGGCACCCCGCGCCGCGCCTTCCGCGACTGGGCGCGCGTGGGCTACGTACCGCAGCGGACGACGGCCGCGGGGGGCGTACCCGCGACGGTGACCGAGATCGTGTCGTCCGGCCGGCTCTCCCGCACCCGCTTCGGCCTCTTCCGCAGGAGCGACCGGGAGGCCGTGCACCGGGCCCTGGAGCTGGTCGGGATGGCCGACCGCGCCAAGGACTCGGTGAACGCCCTCTCCGGCGGCCAGCACCAGCGCGTCCTGATCGCCCGCGCCCTCGTCGCCGAGCCGGAACTGCTGATCATGGACGAGCCGATGGCGGGCGTCGACCTGGCCAGCCAGGAGATCCTCGCGCGGACCCTGCGCGAACAGGTCGAGCGGGGCACGTCGGTCCTGCTCGTCCTGCACGAACTCGGTCCCCTGGAGCCCCTGATCGACCGGGCGGTCGTCCTGCGCGACGGCTGTGTCCTGCACGACGGACCACCGCCGAAGGCTGTGGGCCAGCATGCCCTGCCCGGACACGACCACGTACACCCGCACGCACCGGCGGGCACCGAACCTCTGCGGACGGGACTGCTGAGCTGATGGACTTCCTGAACTACGCCTTCATGCAGCGGGCGCTGCTCGCCGCCGTCCTGGTCGGCATCACGGCGCCCGCGGTCGGCATCCACCTCGTCCAGCGGCGCCAGGCCCTGATGGGCGACGGCATCGGACACGTGGCGATGACGGGGGTCGGCCTGGGCTTCCTGCTCTCCACCTCCCCGGTGTGGATGGCGACGGCCGTGTCGGTGCTCGGCGCGGTCCTGATGGAGCTCATCCGCTGGTACGGCAGGACGCGCGGCGACATCGCCCTCGCCATGCTCTTCTACGGCGGTATGGCCGGCGGCGTCATGTTCATCAACCTCGCGCCGACGGGGTCCAACGCGAACCTGACGACGTACCTGTTCGGCTCCCTGTCCACGGTCTCGCAGTCGGACGTGGTCTCGATCTGCCTGCTCGCCGCGCTCGTCGTGCTGGTCACCCTGGGCCTGCGCCGCCAGCTGTTCGCGGTCAGCCAGGACGAGGAGTTCGCACGGGTCACCGGCCTGCCGGTGCGCGCGCTGAACCTGCTCACGGCGGTGACGGCGGCGGTCACGGTCACGGTGGCCATGCGCGTGGTCGGCCTGCTGCTGGTGTCCGCGCTGATGGTGGTGCCGGTGGCGGCGGCCCAGCAGCTCACCCGCAGCTTCACGGCGACCTTCGTGATCGCCGTCGTGATCGGGGTGGCCGTGACCGTCAGCGGCACGATCACCTCGTACTACCAGGACGTTCCGCCCGGCGCGACGATCGTCCTGCTGACCATCGGCGCGTTCGTCGCGCTGACGGCCCTGGCCACGCCACTGGCCCGCCGACGCGCCCGCGCGGCCGCCGCCGCACGGCCCGCCGGGGACCCGGCCGAGTGCTCGGTTCCGGCCACCAGAGAGGCCGACGACAAGATCGGCGTCTGACCGCTGACAGCCCGGGCTGGCACAATGGCCGCCCGGGCAGAAGCGAGACGTGAGGAGACAACGGTGACGACCGCTGGACCGCCCGTGAAGGGCCGCGCGACCCGCCAGCGTGCAGCCGTGGCGGCGGCCCTGGACGAGGTCGAGGAGTTCCGCAGCGCGCAGGAACTGCACGACATGCTCAAGCACAAGGGCGACTCGGTCGGGCTCACCACCGTCTACCGCACGCTGCAGTCGCTCGCCGAGGCCGGCGAGGTCGACGTCCTGCGCACGTCTGAAGGCGAGTCCGTCTACCGCCGCTGCAGCACCGGTGAACACCATCACCACCTGGTGTGCCGTGCCTGCGGCAAGGCGGTCGAGGTCGAGGGGCCGGCCGTCGAGAAGTGGGCGGAGGCGATCGCGGCGGAGCACGGTTACGTCAACGTGGCCCACACCGTGGAGATCTTCGGCACCTGCGCGGACTGCGCGGCGCGGAACTGCTGACGTTCCTACACGCGGCTGAGGTGGCGGTCCAGGATCGCCCTCAGCCGGTCCACGTCCGCGGGGCCGGACAGGCCGCTCTTGGGCAGCGTGGTGAACGTCGTGGCGTTCTTGTCGGCGCTGAACAGGACGAACACGCGCGCCGTCTCCCGGTAGCGGGGCTGTGCGGCCCAGGCGGCCGACGCCGTGGTGTGGTCGGTCGCCACGGACACGCCGCTCTCGGTGACCGTCGCCCGGAACACCCCCCGCTGTTCGGCCAGCCGCTGGAAAGCGCGGGCCTGCAACCACGGAGACAGCGCCAGCGCAGCGGTGGCCACGACCATCGACACCAGCACGCCGGGCGAGAAGTGCTTGTCCCCGCGCGCGAGCGACACGATCTCCACCAGGGCGAAGAACCCCGTCACGTAGGGCATCCACCGATGGACCCGACCCACCCGGCTCACCCGCAGCCGCGCCCGCAGCGCCGAGGTGAGGTCCGCGACCTCCGGCCGGTATCTGAGTTCCACGACTTCCTGCACCGCGCCCCGCCCCATGTCCATGACCATGAGGCGGGATCGTACATAAGCCGATCACCCGGTGCCCGCGCGCGTGCCCGCCCGAGGACTACGAAGGGGAGTCACCCTTCATGGCGGCCTCCATGGCGAGGAGTTCCTCGTTCGGGACGGCGCCGCCGAACCGCCGGTCGCGGGAGGCGAACTCGACGCAGGCCCGCCACAGGTCACGGCGGTCGAAGTCGGGCCACAGCACGTCCTGGAAGACCATCTCGGCGTACGCGCTCTGCCAGAGCAGGTAGTTGGAGGTGCGCTGCTCCCCGCTGGGGCGCAGGAACAGGTCCACGTCGGGCATGTCGGGGTAGTACAGGTACTTCTGGATGGTCTTCTCGGTGACCTTGGACGGGTCCAGCCGCCCCGCCCGCACGTCCTCGGCCAGCGCCTTCGCCGCGTCGGCGAGTTCGGCCCGGCCGCCGTAGTTCATGCAGAAGTACAGCGTGAGCAGGTCATTGCCCTTGGTCTGCTCCTGGGCGACCTGCAGCTCCTTGGCGACCGACTTCCACAGCCTGGGCATACGGCCCACCCAGCGCACCCGGATGCCGAGTTCGTCGAGCTGGTCCCTCGTCTTGCGGATGAAGTCCCGGTTGAAGTTCATCAGGAAGCGGACCTCGTCGGGCGAACGCTTCCAGTTCTCGGTGGAGAAGGCGTACAGGGAGATGTTGCGCACACCGATCTCGATGGAGCCCTGGAGCACGTCGAGCACCCGCTCGGCACCGACCTTGTGCCCCTCGGTGCGGGGCAGCCCGCGCTCCTTGGCCCACCGCCCGTTGCCGTCCATCACGATCGCCACGTGGTTCGGGACGAGTTCACCGGGCAGCTTCGGCGCGCGCGCACCGGACGGGTGCGGCTCCGGCGCCTTGTACTCGCGCCGCTGGCGCCCAAGGATCCCGCGTACCACCATGTGCTCCTCGTCTCCCTCTACGACTTTTCCACGTACCTGAGCGAGCGCAGCCCGCGCTCCAGATGCCAGTGCAGGTAGGCGGACACCAGCCCGCTGCCCTCCCGGACGTACCGCGCCTCGCACGCGTCCGCCGTCTCCCAGTCTCCCGTAAGCAGCGCGCCGAGGAGCACCAGGGTCTGCGGCGACGGTACGACACTGCCGGGCACCCGGCAGTCGGCGCAGACGGAGCCGCCGGAGGCCACGGAGAAGAACCGGTTCGGTCCGGGCATGCCGCACTTCGCGCAGTCGGTGAAACTCGGGGCGTACCCGTTGACGGCGAGGGAGCGGAGCAGGAAGGCGTCGAGGACGAGATGCGGCGCGTGCTCCCCGCGGGCGAGTGTCCGCAGGGCACCCACGAGCAGCAGGTACTGCTGCACGGCCGGCTCGCCCTCGTGATCGGTGAACCGCTCGGCGGTCTCCAGCATGGCCGTCCCGGCGGTGTACCGGGCGTAGTCGGTCACGATGCCGCCACCGTACGGCGCGATCGTCTCACTCTGCGTGCACAGCGGCAGCCCGCGCCCGACCAGCTCGCTCCCCCGCGCGAAGAACTGCACGTCGACATGGGAGAAGGGCTCCAGCCGGGCCCCGAACTTCGACTTGGTCCGGCGCACCCCGCGCGCCACGGCCCGCACACGCCCGTGACCGCGCGTGAGCAGCGTGATGATCCGGTCCGCTTCGCCGAGTTTCTGGGTCCGCAGCACGATGCCGTCGTCGCGGAACAGACTCATGGACACCATTCTCACCCAAGCTCTCCCCCGCCAGGACCGTTAAACAATATGTTGAAGCCGGGCAGCGACCACGATCTCGGAAGACTGGAAGACGGGAGAGCCCGTGCCTCTCGACGGCTTCACCCCCTGGCCCGAGGACACCGCCCTCGCCTACCGCCGCGCCGGCCACTGGCGGGGCCGCCCCCTGCCCGGGCTGCTGCACGACTGGGTGCGCGAGCACGGCCCGCGCACCGCGCTCGTGCACGGCACGACCCGGCTGACGTACTTCCAGCTGGACCGGCGGGTGAGCCGGATGGCCGCGGGGCTGCGCCTGCGCGGCGTCGAGCCCGGCAAGCGGGTCGTGGTGCAGCTGCCGAACACCCCGGAGTTCGTCGTCGCACTCTTCGCCCTGATGCGGGCCGGGGCGATTCCCGTGATCGCGCCGACGGCCCACCGGGAGACGGACATCGCCCGCCTGGTCGCCGCGACCGAGGCCGTCGCCCACATCGGCCCGTCGGTGCACCGTGGCTTCGACCACGCGGAGATGGCCGGCCGGATCGCCGCCGGTTCGACGACGTTGCGGCGGATCTTCACCCTCGCCGCGCCCGGTGAGCAGGCGGGCGGCTTCTCGCTGCTGCCGGGCGGCTGTCTGGCCTTCCCGCTGCACACGGTGGACGAGGCACCCGTGCCGGACCGCCACCTGGACGCCTCCGACGTGGCGTTCCTCCTGCTGTCGGGCGGTACGACGACACCGCCCGAGCTGGTCTGCCGCACCCACGACGACTACGCCTGCCAACTCCGCGCCACCGCCGAGCCGCTCGGCCTCGGCCCCGAGGACGTCTATCTGGCGGCACTCCCCGCGGAGTTCCACCTCACCCTCGGCTGCCCCGGCATCCTCGGCACGCTGGCGGTGGGCGGCACCGTGGTCCTGCTCGACGATCCGGCGCCGGCGACGGTCCTCCGCGCGATCGAGCAGGAACGGGTGACCGTCACCTCGACGGTGCCCGGCACGGCCGCGCGGTGGCTGGACGCCCTGAACGGCGTCGACGCGGGCCTCGGTTCCCTGCGGGTGCTGCAGCTCGGCGGCGCCCGCCTCGACCCGGGCCTGGCCGCACGGATCGAGCCCGGCTTCGGCTGCCGGCTCCAGCGGGTGTACGGCAGGGCGGAGGGGCCGCTCACCGCCACCCGCCTGGACGACCCGCGGGAGGTGGTGTTCACGACGCAGGGCCGCCCCGTCTCCCCGGCCGAGGAGATCCACATCGACGCCCCCGAGGGAGGGACCGGCGAACTCCTCGTCCGCGGGCCCTGCACCCCGCGCGGCTACTACAAGTCCCCCGAGCACAACGCCTCGGCCTTCACCCCGGACGGCTTCCACCGCACCGGGAGCCCGGCCCGGCTGACCCCGGAGGGCAACCTGGTCGTGGAGGGCGACGCCGGACTCGGCCAGGACCCGGCCGGCACACCTGCGCACGGCCACGGACGTTGACGTGGGCGGTCGCCGCGCTCAGCCGCTCGGCGGGGGTGGCGAGGCCGCACGACCACCAGGACCGCCGGGCCGACATTGGTACGCCCTCTGGCGGCTGGTCCATTCGTGTGCGCCGTCTTGACCACCCCCACGCCCCCTCCTATGGTCGCGCTACCGACCGGACGTAGGACGTAGGACGTCGTATCTCCCACCCTCCCCGACGACTTGCTGGAGGACCCGTGCGTGACGACGTGAACCCCGCCGTACCGGCACCGCGCCGCCGGTCGTTCCTGAAGTACACGGGTGCGCTGGGCGCGGCCGCCCTGCTGCCGCCCGTGCTGGCGGGCTGCTCCGCAGGACCGGAGTCCACGAACGACACCGGGAGCGGCGGCAGCGGCAAGGACCGGACGCTGACCGCGGTGATCGGGTACGGCAACGACGGCAGCTGGGATCCGACGCAGACGGCGTCGGCGTTCTGCATGGCCGCCAACAACCATGTCTACGAGGGGCTGCTCGACACCGATCCGATCACCCGGGTGCCGTATCCGGCCCTCGCGACCGCGATCCCCGGCGACCCGAACGCCACCACCTGGCGGTTCACGCTCCGCCCGGGCGCGACCTTCCACGACGGCAAGCCCGTCACCGCCGACGACGTGGTGTTCGTCTTCGACCGGATCCTCGACCCGAAGACCGCGACGCTCGCCAAGGGGTTCTTCGCGAGCTGGCTGGACGGCGTCCGCAAGGCCGACTCCCGCACCGTGGAGCTCGTGCTCAAGTTCCCCTTCCCCGACGGGCTTTCCCGGCTCACCCTCGCCAAGATCATGCCGAAGCACGTCTTCGGCAGGCCCGGCGGCTGGGACGACGCCATCAAGGGGCTGGCCGTGGGCTCGGGGCCGTACCGGCAGACCGCGCACCACCCGAAGTCCAACACCACCTTCGAGGCGTTCGCCGCCTACAACGGACCCCGCAGGCCCGCCTTCAAGCGGATGAACTGGCTGACCATCGTGGACGCCGCCCCCCGCGTCGCGAAGATCTCCGGGTCCGACGCGGGGGCGCAGATCTCGGACAACATCCCGTACGCCAACATCGCGAGGCTGGAGCAAGAGGGCCTGAAGGTCGCGGGCGGGGCCGGGATGAACAACCTGTTCCTGATGTTCAACACCCGGCACAAGCCCTTCGACGACGTCCGGGTGCGGCAGGCGCTGCACTACGCCATCGACACCGAGAAGATGGTGCAGGTCGCCCTGAAGGGGCACGGGAAGCCCGCCTCCTCCTTCCTCAACGAGGGCAATCCGGCCTACCGGCGGGCCAAGACCGTCTACGACTACGACCCGGACAAGGCGAAGGCGCTGCTGAGGGCGGCCGGCGTCACGAACCTCAAGGTCAACATCCTTGCCGTCAACGTCAGTTGGATCGTGGACTGTCTGCCGACGATCAAGTCCTCCTGGGACGCGATCGGCGTACGGACGACCCTCGCGCCGCAGGAGACCACGGCCGTCTTCACGAAGATGGACCAGAAGCAGGACTACCAGGTCGTCGCCGCCGCCTCCAACCCCAACCAGTTCGGGCTCGACGCCGACCTGATCATGCATTACAACTACGGGCCGCAGAACCTGTGGATGGGCTACACCCGGTGGGCCGACAACCCCGTCGCCAAGCAGCTCTTCAAGGACATGGACCGGGCGACCCGGGAGCCGGACGCGGCGAGGAAGAAGGCCATCATCCAGGACTACATCGACGTCGTCGCCGAGCAGGCCGTGCTGTACCCGGTGGTGCACAACGAGCTGATGACGGCCTGGGACGCCCGTAAGCTCACGGGTATAAGGGCGCAGCCCTACCCGGGCATCAACCTCCTCCAGGCCAAGTGGGTCTGACGGCATGACGGCCGTCGCACGGATCCTGCTCCGCCGGATCGCGCTGCTCGTGCCCCTGATGCTCGGGATCGTGCTGTTCGTGTTCCTGGTGATGCGGTTCTCGGACGTCGACCCGGCGTCCGCGTTCTTCCAGGGTGCCAACCCGACCCCGCAGCAACTGCACGACTTCCGGGAGCGCAACGGCCTGCTCGACCCGCTCCCGGTGCGGTACGTCCACTTCGTCGGCGCTCTGCTCCACGGCGACCTCGGCACCAGCGCCCTGACCCGGGCGCCGGTGGCCGACCAGGTCACCACCGCGCTGCCGCTCACCCTCCAGCTGACCTTCCTCGGTCTCGCCGTCGCGGTGGTGCTGGCGCTGGCGGGCGGGGTGACGGCGGCCGTGTACCGGGACCGGCTGCCGGACCAGGTCATCCGGGTCGTCTCGCTGGTCGGGGTGGCCGCGCCCGGGTTCTGGCTGGCACTGCTGATGATCCAGTACCTGGCCGTGGACCGGGGCTGGTTCCCGACCGGCGGCTACATCAACCCGGCCGACTCGGTCACCGGCTGGCTGAAGACCATGGCGCTGCCCGCCTTCGCCCTGTCCCTGCCGGTCGCCGCGCAGCTGACGAGGATCGTCCGCACCTCGGTCGTGGAGGAACTGGACAAGGACTACGTCCGCACGGCCGTCGGGAGCGGGCTTCCGCCCCGCGTCGTCGTCGGGCGCAACGTCCTGCGCAACGCCCTCGTCAATCCGCTGACGGTGCTCGGGCTGCGGGTCGGCTACCTCCTCGGCGGTGCCGTCGTCATCGAGACGATCTTCTCGCTGCCCGGCATGGGCAAGCTGATGATCGACGCGGTGCAGAACGGCGACCCGGCGGTGGTGCAGGGGGTGGTCCTGACGACCGCCACCGGGTTCGTCGTCGTCAACCTCGTCATCGACATCCTGTATCTGCTGGTCAACCCACGTCTGAGGGCGGCCTGATGGTCACGCGTGCGCGTCTTGCCGAACGGCTCACCCGGCCCGGCGTCCGGCTGCGCGGCTGGCGCCGGCTGCCACCGCTGTCGAAGATCGCCGTCTGTCTGCTGGCCGTGGTGGTGCTGGTCGCCGTACTCGCCCCGGTCCTCGCCCCGGACGATCCGCTGGACCAGCAGGACCCGGTGGGCGGCAGCGGGCATCCGTCCGCCGCGCACTGGCTCGGGCAGGACAGCCTCGGCCGGGACATCCTGAGCCGGCTGATGTACGGCGCCCGGTGGTCGCTGGCGATCGGGCTGGGGGCGACGGCGCTCGCCCTGGTCGTGGGCGCCGTCACGGGAGCGGTGGCCGCCACCTCCCGCAAGGCGGTCGACGAGACGCTGATGCGCTGCCTGGACGTGGTCATGGCGTTCCCGGGCATCGCGCTCGCGGCCGTCCTGGTCGCCGTGTTCGGCGGCGGCATCGGGGTGCTGATCTGCGCGATCGCCTTCCTGTTCACGCCGCCGGTGGCGCGGGTCGTACGGGCGAACGTCCTCGACCAGTACGGCGAGGACTACGTCACGGCGGAACGGGTGATCGGCGCCCGCACCCCGCACATCGTGCTGCGGCACGTGGCCGTCAACTGCGCCGCCCCGGTGCTGGTGTTCTGCACGGTCCAGGTCGCCGAGGCGATCGTGTTCGAGGCGTCGCTGTCCTTCATCGGCGCCGGTGTCCGGCCGCCGGACCCGTCCTGGGGCAGTGTCATCGCCGACGGCAAGAACATGGTGCTGACCGGCGGCTGGTGGGCGACCGTCTTCCCCGGTCTGCTGATCCTCATGACCGTGCTGTCGCTGAACATCCTCTCCGAGGGCGTCTCCGACGCGTGGGCCGCACCGGCGCCCAGGGAGGTGCGGGCACCCGCGGACCGGCTTCAGGCACCGGAGCCCGGCAGCGGTGAGGTGCTGCGGCTGCCCGGACTGACCGAGGCCGCCCGGCGGCTGCGGTCCCGGGCCCGGCCGCTGCCCGGCCGCGGCGGGCAGCCGGTGCTCGCCGTGGAGAACCTCACCATCGGCTTCCCGGACCGGCACCGTGGCGTGGACATCGTCGCCGAGGTCGGCTTCGAGGTGTACCCCGGGGAAGTGCTCGGCCTGGTGGGCGAGTCGGGGTGTGGGAAGTCGCTGACCGCGCTCACCGTCATGGGGCTCCAGCCGAGGGGCGCGCGCATCGGCGGCCAGGTCCGCTTCCGGCAGCGGGACCTGCTCGCGGAGCCGGTGCGGGCGCGGCGGCGGCTGCTCGGGCACGAGATGGCGATGGTCTACCAGGACGCCCTGTCCTCACTGAACCCGGCGATGACCATCCGCGCCCAGCTCAAGCAGCTCGTCCGGCGCGGCGGCCGGCGCGGTCCGCGTGAACTGATGGAGCTGGTCGGCCTGGACCCCGACCGCACCCTGCGCAGCTATCCGCACGAGCTGTCCGGCGGCCAGCGTCAGCGCGTGCTCATCGCCATGGCTCTCTCCCGCGACCCACGGCTGATCGTCGCCGACGAACCGACGACCGCCCTGGACGTCACCGTGCAGGCCCAGGTGATGGAACTGCTGCTGCGGCTGCGCGCGGAGCTGGGCTTCGCGCTGATCCTGGTCTCGCACGATCTGGCGCTGGTCGCCGACGTCACCGACCGGGTGGTGGTGATGTACGGCGGGCAGATCGTGGAGAGCGGGGTCACCGCCGACCTGGTGGCGGCGCCGGCCCACCACTACACGCGCGGTCTGCTCGGCAGCGTGCTGTCGCTGGAGTCGGCCGAGGAACGGCTGACGCAGATCAAGGGCGTCGTACCGGCCCCGGCCGACTTCCCGGCGGGCTGCCGCTTCGCCGACCGCTGCCCGCTGGCGACCGAGGTGTGCCACGTCGCCGCTCCCGTCCTCACCGGTACGGCCACCCACACGGCCGCCTGCCACCACCCCGCGGTGCGCCCCGCGTCGGCGGAGAACGAGGAGGCGCTGCAGTGACCGCTGTCGTCGAGGTCCGGGACGCGCATGTGGTGCACAAGGCACGCAGCGGCGGCCTGCTGAGCCGCGACCGGGTGTACGCCCTGACCGGCGCCGGCCTCACCGTCGCCGCCGGGGAGACGGTGGGCGTGGTCGGCGAGTCGGGGTGCGGGAAGTCGACGCTGGCACGGGTGCTGGTCGGCATCCAGCGGCCGGCCTCCGGAACGGTGGCCTTCCAGGGCCGTGACCTGTGGACGATGCCGGCCGCCGAGCGCCGGGCCACTGTCGGCGCGGGCGTCGGGATGGTCTTCCAGGACCCGTCCACGGCGCTGAACCGGCGGCTGACGGTACGCCGGATCCTGCGCGACCCGCTGGACGTCCACGGCCGCGGGACCGGCACCGAACGGGAGGACCGGGTGGGTGAGTTGATGGCCCTGGTCGGCCTGCCCCGGGCCCTCGCCGACGCACTGCCCGGACAGCTCTCCGGCGGGCAGCGGCAGCGCGTCGCCATCGCCCGCGCGCTCGCCCTGGACCCGGCCCTGGTCGTCGCCGACGAGCCGACCAGCGCCCTGGACGTGTCGGTCCGCGCCCAGATCCTCAACCTGCTGCTGGACCTGAAGGAACGGCTCGGTCTCGCCCTGGTGTTCGTCTCGCACGACATCCAGACGGTACGGCGGATGAGCGACCGGGTGATCACGATGTACCTGGGGCGGATCGTGGAGGAGACCCCGGCCGACCGGGTCACCGACGCCGCCCGGCACCCGTACACCCGCGCCCTGTTCTCGGCCACGCCCGGTCTGCTGGACCCCATCGAGCCGATCCCGCTGACCGGGCCGGTGCCCTCGGCGACCCGGCCGCCCAGCGGCTGCCCGTTCCGCACCCGGTGCTGGAAGGCGGACGAGGTGTGCGCCGAGGTGATGCCGGACTTCTCGGCCGCGTCACGGCCCGGACACCGCTACCGGTGCCACCATCCTGTCCAGGAGGAGGAATCGACCCGCGACCTAGCACGCCAGGAGCCCTGACATGCCCTTCCCCGCCCCGCTCACCGGTGTCGTCCCGCCCGTCTGCACGCCCCTGACACCGGAACGCGAGGTGGACGTCCCCTCGCTGCTCGGGCTGGTCGGCCATCTGGTGGAGGGCGGGGTGCACGCGCTGTTCCTGCTCGGGTCGACGTCCGAGGCAGCGTTCCTGACGGACCGCCAGCGCAGGCAGGTGGTGGAGGCGGTCGTGGCCCATGTCGGCGGACAGCTGCCGGTCCTGGCGGGCGCCATCGACATGACCACCCCGCGCGTCCTGGACCACGTCAGGGCGGTGACGGCGGCCGGAGCGGAGGCCGTGGTCGTCACGGCGCCCTTCTACGCCCGCACCCACCGCTCCGAGATCGTCCACCACTACCGCAGGATCGCCGCCGCCTCCACGGTGCCGGTCATCGCCTACGACATCCCCGTCGCCGTGCACACCAAGCTCCCCGCCGACGTGGTGCTGGGCCTGGCCGCCGACGGGGTGCTGGCCGGGATCAAGGACTCCAGCGGGGATCTGGCCGCCTTCCGCGAGATCGTCACCGGCGCCCGCACGCACTCCGGGTTCAGCGTGCTCACCGGCTCCGAACTGGTCGTGGACTCCGCGCTGGCGCTGGGCGCCGACGGGGCGGTGCCGGGGCTGGCCAACGTCGACCCGCACGGATACGTCCGGCTGTACCGGATGTGCCGTGCCGGGGACTGGGAGGGGGCACGGCTCGAGCAGGAGCGGCTGTGCGCGCTGTTCGGGATGGTCACGGCCGGGGATCCGGCGCGGATGGGCGGCAGTTCGTCGGCGCTGGGCGCGTTCAAGGCCGCGCTGCATCTGCGCGGCGTCATCGACTGCCCGGTGACGGCCGAACCGCAGGTGCCGCTGTCCGGCGAGGAGACGGAACGGGTCGGCAAGTTCCTGGCGGCGGCCGGGCTGCTCTAAGGCCTGCCGGTCAGGGACAGTCTGCGGAACTCCAGGGTGTCGTAGCTGTGGGCGGTGCCCGTCTCGTACAGGACGCCGAGCGTGTGGTGGCCGAGCTGTACGAGGTCGGAGTAGGCGGCGGGCCGGTTCGACAGGGTGAGCAGCCGGGCGAAGGTGTGGCCGAAGTCCGTGCTGGACCAGATCGCCAGGGCGCGGCGGGCGGTCGGCACGGAGGGCGCCGAGAACAGCAACGGGGCTCCGGGCCCGCGGAGTTGCAGGACGCTGCCCTGGACGACCGGCACGTCGTTGAGGGTGGGCTGGACCGCGTAGGGCCGGTCCAGGGACCGGCCGCCGTCACCGGAGTAGGAGTCCAGGCGGTTGCCGGGGGCGGTGCCGTACTGGTCACGTGCGTTGAAGTACAGCCTGCCGTCCGGGAGTTGCGCGGCCGTCGTCTCGTTGGTGTTGGTCACGCCGTTGTGGGTGCCGGTCACGAAACCGAGCTGCCAGGTGCGGCCGCCGTCGTCGCTGTAGAGCGCGTGCCCGCCGTCGTACCGGGGTCCGCGTCCGGCGGAACCGGCGGTCGGGGCGACGGAGTGGTTGGCGGGGACGAGCAGGCGGCCGGCGTACCGGCCCCGGGTGAGGGCCACCGCATGGCCGGGACCGGTGGCGTACCAGCGCCACCCGGGCCGCTTCACCTGTGCCGTGATGTCCGCCGGGGGCGTGAAGCGGCGGCCGTCGTCCCAGCTGCGCTGCACGAAGACCCGGCGGTCCGCCTCCCCGCGCCGGACCTGCTCCTCCGTCGCCCTTCCGCTGTTGGCGCAGGTCACCAGGACGACGGCACCGGTACGCGGGTCCACGACCGGTGCCGGGTTGCCCCGGGTGTCCCCGCGCCCCGCGGCCACCACCGTGAGCGGTCCCCAGGTGCAGCCCCCGTCGGTGGAGCGGCGCAGCACCACGTCGATGTCCCCGCTGTCGCCGGCCCCGTCCCGCCGCCCCTCGGCGAAGGCCAGCACGGTGCCGTGCCGCGTCTTCACGACCGCGGGGATGCGGTAGACGGCGTACCCGCCGCGCCCCGAGACGTACGGGACGGAGGAGACGCAGCCGGGGTACGCGCGCGCCGGTGCCGCGTGGGCGGTGGCCGCCCGGGCGGTCAGGGGGCGCGCCTGGGCGGAGCCCGCCGTGCGCAGGCAGGCGCCGAGCGGGGTGAGGAGCGCGAGGACGGCGAGCAGGGTGCGGCGCTTCGGTGTCACCCGCCCATGTTCCCCGGAACCACCAGCCCCGACTCGTAGCCGGCGATCACCAGCTGGGCGCGGTCCCGGGCGCCGAGCTTGCCCATGATCCGGCTGACGTGGGTCTTGGCGGTGAGCGGGCTCAGCCCCAACACGTCGGCGATCTCCGCGTTGTTGAGGCCGCGCGCGACCAGGGTCAGCACTTGACGCTCCCGGTCCGAGAGGCACTCGGGGCCGCCGGTCACGGGTACCGAGGGGCTGCGCAGGAACCGCTCGATCAGGCGTGCCGTGGGGCCCGGCGAGAGCAGTGCCTCCCCCGCCGCGACCGTACGGATCGCGTCGAGGAGGTCGGCCGGCCGGGTGTCCTTCACCAGGAATCCGGAGGCACCGGCCCGCAGCGCCTCCACCACGTGCTCGTCGGTGTCGTAGGTGGTGAGCACCAGGACCCTGACCCCGGCGAGGTCCTCGTCGGCGGCGATCAGCCGGGTCGCCTCGATGCCGTCCAGACCGGGCATGCGGATGTCCATCAGGACCACGTCGGCGCGCCCGGTCCGGGCGAGGTCGGCGGCCTCGCGCCCGGTGCCCGCCTGTCCGACGACCTCCATGTCCGGCGCCGACTCCACGAGCATCGCGAACGCGGCCCGCACCAGGGTCTGGTCGTCGGCGAGCAGCACTCTGATCACGCCGTCTCCCGCAGCGGCAGTACGGCGCTCACCTGGAAGCCCCGGCCGTCGACGCGGGGTCCGGCGTCGACCGTGCCGCCGACGCTGCGGGCCCGCTCCCGCATCCCGGCGAGCCCGAAGCCGGGTGGACCGTCGCCGGCGCCGCCCGTGCCGTCGTCGACGACGTGGACACGCAGGGCGCTCTCCTCCTCGTACACGCCCACGCGCACGGTCAGGTCGGCCCGGCCGCCGTGCCGTACCGCGTTGGTGAGCGCCTCCTGCACGATCCGGTAGGCGGCGGCGCCGACGGCCGGCGGCACCCCGTCGCCCCGGACGGTCAGCTCCACCCGGGCGCCCGTCGACTTCGCCAGTTCGGCGAGGCCTTCGAGACCGGGCAGGGGGCCGCGGGCGTCCGGCGCGCCGGGGTCGCGCAGCACCTCCAGGGTCGTACGGAGCTCGCCGCGGGCCGTGCGGCAGGTCTCGGCGATGTCGTCGAGGGCCTTCGCGACGGCCGTACGGTCCAGGCGCTCGGGGTCGGCCTCCAGGACGTGTGCCGCGACCGAGGTCTGCACACCGATGAGGGTGATGGTGTGGGCGAGCAGGTCGTGCAGGTCACGGGCGACGCGCAGGCGTTCCTCCGCGACCCGGCGCCGGGCCTCCTCCTCGCGGGTGCGTTCGGCGCGTTCGGCGCGTTCCACGGCGGCGGCGGCGTTCTCGCGGTGGACGCGGAGGTACCCGCCGAGGACCAGCATGGAGACGATCCAGCCGGTGATCTGGAAGCTCACCTGGACCCCGGCCATGCCGTGGCGGATCTTCAGGAGCAGCATCAGCAGGACGACGGCGGCGCCGATCAGGGCCGTGCGCCGGGGGCCGTGGGTCACCGCCACCGTGTAGAGGACGACCATCGAGGCGGCGGTGGGCGCCGAGTGGTTGTAGTCCAGCTGGTGGTAGGTCGCGATCAGCGTGATCATGACGGCCAGCACGGCGAGCGGGGCCCGCCGGCGCCAGACCAGCGGGACGTGCAGGCCGAGCAGCAGCGCCCAGCCGAGCGCGTCCGGGTGCCGGCCGCTGCCGACGGTGACGGCGATGCCGGACGCGAGCGCGGCGAGGGCGGCGGCCAGGAGCGCGTCCTGGCGCTGGGGATCCAGGGACGCGAGGGTCCGGCCGGGCCGGGACGCGGTGACGGGTGCCTGCACGGGACTCATCTTCCGCTACGCGTCCACGGGCTCGGGCACGCGGGCCGGGTCCGGGACCGGGCGGGACAGCCGGCCGGGCCACCACACCCTGCGCCCGAGCGCGACGCTCGCGCTGGTCACCAGGTAGGTGCGGACCAGGAAGGTGTCCAGCAGGACGCCGACGGCGATGACGAAGCCCAGCTCGACCAGCGGCACCAGGCCCATGTTCGTCAGCACCGCGAAGGTGGCCGCGAGCACCAGCCCGGCGGAGGCGATGACCCCGCCGGTGGTGCGCAGGGCGGTGAGGGCGGCGTCGCCGGGCGCCGCCCCGCGCAGTGCCTCCTCCCGCATCCGGTGCATCAGGAAGATGCCGTAGTCGACGCCGAGGGCGACCAGGAAGACGAAGGACAGCAGGCCGAGGCCGGGGTCGGTGCCGTGGAAGCCGAACAGCGGCCCGAAGGCGAGCCCGCCGAGGCCGAGCGCGGCGCCCCAGACGGCGACCACGGCGGCCACCAGCAGCAGCGGGGCGACGAGGGAGCGCAGCAGGACGACCAGGATCAGCAGGACGGCGGCGAGGACGAGCGGGACCACGACCACGCGGTCCCGGGCGCCGGTGTCCCTCAGGTCGAGTTGCTGGGCGCTGGGTCCGCCGACGTGGGAGCCGGGCAACCGGTGCCGGAGCGCCTCGATGGTGGCGGTCTCGGCGGCGGACTGGGGCGGGGCGGACGCGGACACCGTGATCTCGGTCCAGCCCCCGCCGGTACGGCCCGCGCGGGCGTCCGCCACGCCCCTGGTGCCCTTGGCCTCGGCCAGGGTGGCGTCGGCCCGCCCGGCCGGGGTCATGATCTCGATGGGCTGCGCGGACCGCTCCGCGTAGGCCCTGGCCACGGTCTCCATCGCGGTCACGGACTCGGGCCGGTCCACGAAGGTGTCCAGCTGCTTGATCGCGCCGGGCAGGCCGAGGGCGCCCAGCGCGAGCGCGCCGAGCAGCACGGTGCCGGAGGCGAGGACGGTCAGCGGGCGGCGCCCGGCGGAGGAGCCCATCGCCGCGAACAGGGAACGGCGGGCCTTGGGCGTGCTGCCGTGGGCGGGTACGAGCGGCCAGAAGACGCGGCGGCCGAGCAGGACGAGGACGGCCGGGAGCAGGGTCAGCATCGCGGCGAGCGCGCACAGCACGCCCACCGTGCCGAGCGGGCCCATGCCCCGGCTGGAGTTGAGGTCGGCGGCGAGCAGGCAGAGCAGTCCGGCGGCGACCGTGCCGGAGGAGGCGAGGACGGCGGGCCCGCAGCCGCGCAGGGCGGCGCGCATCGCGTCGTACGGGCGCTCGTGCCGGCGCAGTTCCTCGCGGTGGCGGGAGACGAGGAGCAGGGCGTAGTCGGTGCCGGCGCCGAAGACGAGGATGGTCATGATGCCGGCGCTCTGGCCGGAGACGGTGGTGCCGAAGGCCTGGTTGAGGCCGTAGGCGGCGGCGCGGGCGAGGAAGTCGGAGAGGCCCGCGACGACGAGCGGGACCAGCCACAGCAGGGGGCTGCGGTAGATGAGGACGAGCAGGATCGCGACCACGGCGACCGTGGTGTAGAGCAGGGGCCCGCCGAGCGAGGCGTAGACGCCGGAGGCGTCGGTGGCGAGGGCGGCCGGCCCGCCGACCCGTACGCTCAGCCCTCCCTGGCCGTGGGCGAGGCGGCGTACGTCGTCGACGAAGTCGTTCCGCTTCTTCTCGTCCGTGCCGGGCTCGTTGCTGGAGACGGGGTACATCAGGGTGGTGCCGTCGGCGGACGGGACGCCCCGCGGGGTGCGGGCGGTGAGGCGGTGGTGCTCGGCGATCCCGGCGAGCTGGGTCCGTGCGGTGGTCCGGTCGGCGGCGGTGAGACCGGACGCCCGGTGGTAGACGAGGACCAGCTCGGTGGTCTCGCCGCCGGGCAGCCGGTCCTGCAGCTCGGCGACCTGGGTGGAGTCGGCGGAAGCCGGCAGGTAGTCGGTGGCCCGGTCGTGCTGGACGTCGCCCAGCTTGACGGCGAACGGCCCGGCGACGGCCAGCAGCACCGCCCACAGTCCGACGACCAGCCAGGGCAGCCCCCGGCCCCTCCGTGTTGTCACGGCCCCCACGGATCCCATGGATCGGGCCTCCCCTCCGCTGCGGATGTCTGGATCGGCTTCCAGACTTCCGGCGAAGTGGCCGGAAAACGTCGGACGCGGGAGCGAGTTCACGGGTACTGCCCGAGGCGGTGTCGGGTTGGCGTTACTCCCCGGGGAGTACCGGGGCGCACGTCTGGAGGCGCCCGCCCTCACACCACCCCGCCACGGGCGGGACACACACCGGACAGCAGTGACTCGCGCCCGGCGGCCCCGCGGATCAGGACGGCGTCCGGGCCGCTGCCAGGAGGCGGGAGACGTCGTCGGCGCGGATCGTCAGGGCCGCGCCGACCGTGGCGAGGGCGTCGTGTTCGGCCGGGGTGTAGGGGCCGTCGGCGAGCGCGATGCGGGCGGCCTGGAGGAGGAGGGACTCGCGGCCGGCGGGGGCGAGGTGCGGGGCGAGCGGGTCCAGGGCCTCGTGCAGCTCTATGGTCAGGCTCGTGCCGCACTCGGCGCCGAGGACCCGGCCGGTGTCGGCGGCGAGCGCGTCGACCAGAGCGGCCAGTTGTTCCTCGGTGCAGCCGTCGAAGCCGGCCGCGCGCACGGCGCCGGCGGCGGTCTCCAGGACCGTACGGGAGGAGGTGCCGCCCGCGGCGAGCACGGCGAGGGCGACGGTGTGCACGGCGTCGCGGAGCATCGCGGAGAAGCGGCGGGTGGTGGGGTGGTCCAGGACGTCGGTGCCGTAGTGGTGGCGGCAGGAGGCGCACTCCACGACCGGTCCGGCCGTTCCGCGCGACAACAGTGGCACCCCGAGCAGGGTGAGCCGTCGGCGGCCGGTGAGCCGCTGGTAGTTGCGGTCGCCTCCGCAACCGGGGCAGTAGAACTCCCCGTCCCCGACGGGTGTCCATGCGGTACGCGCACCCAGGAAGCGCAGGGCCCGGCCGTCTCGTCCCCGTACTGGCAGCACGTCGCACCTCCGTAACCGCGCGGCAACATCGCCGCATTGGCGTGATGTTAGCCACATCACCAAGGCTGAGTCAGTACCTCGTAAGAGACCTTTCCGTGACCTCGGGCGTTCGATGGCCGAGAAACGACGCCGCCCTGGCCGCCGTACGCAGCGGCCAGGGCGGCGAAATGCCCGGTCAGAGAGGTCAGCGGGTCGCGCGGTTCACCGCGGAGACGACCGCCTTCAGCGACGCACGCGTCGTGTTCGCGTCGATGCCGATCCCCCACAGGACCTTGCCGTCGATCGCGCATTCGATGTAGGAGGCGGCCTGCGCGGAGGCGCCCTCGCTCATCGTGTGCTCCTGGTAGTCCAGCAGGCGTACGTCGATGCCGATGGACTGCAGGGCGTCGAAGAAGGCCGAGATCGGCCCGTTGCCGGTACCGGTCAGGACCGTGTCCTCGCCGTCGACCGTCGCCTCGACCGTGAGGCTGTCGACGCCGTCGGTGTCCGTCGTCGACTGACCCGTCCTGACCTGGATGCGGCCCCACGGGTTGTCCGGGTTCGGCAGGTACTCGTCCTGGAAGACCGCCCAGATCTCCTTCGGCGTGATCTCGCCGCCCTCGGCGTCCGTCTTCGCCTGGATGAGCTTGGAGAACTCGATCTGCATCCGGCGCGGCAGGTCCAGCTTGTGGTCGTTCTTCAGGACGTAGGAGACACCGCCCTTGCCGGACTGCGAGTTGACGCGGATGACGGCCTCGTAGGAGCGGCCGACGTCCTTCGGGTCGATCGGCAGGTACGGCACCGCCCACTCGATGTCGTCGACCGTGACGCCCTTGGCCTTCGCGTCGGCCTCCATGGCGTCGAAGCCCTTCTTGATGGCGTCCTGGTGGGAGCCGGAGAAGGACGTGTAGACCAGGTCGCCCACGTACGGGTGGCGCGGGTGGACCTCCATCTGGTTGCAGTACTCCCACGTACGACGGATCTCGTCGATGTCGGAGAAGTCGATCTGCGGGTCGACGCCCTGGGAGAACAGGTTCATGCCCAGGGTGACCAGGTCGACGTTGCCGGTGCGCTCGCCCTGCCCGAACAGACAGCCCTCGACGCGGTCGGCGCCGGCCATCAGGGCCAGCTCGGCCGCGGCCACGGCCGTACCGCGGTCGTTGTGCGGGTGGACGGAGATGCAGACGTGCTCGCGGCGGGAGAGGTTGCGGCTCATCCACTCGAAGCGGTCCGCGTGCGTGGACGGGGTCGAACGCTCCACGGTGGCGGGCAGGTTGAGGATGATCTCGCGGCCGGGGCCCGGCTGGTAGACGTCCATGACCGCCTCGCAGACCTCCAGCGCGAAGTCCAGCTCGGTGTCGGTGAAGATCTCGGGGCTGTACTGGTAGCCGAACTCGGTCTCGGGGCCCAGCAGCTTCTCGGCGTACTCCATCACCAGGCGGGTGCCGTCCACCGCGATCTGCTTGATGTCGTCCTTGGAGCCGCGGAAGACCACCCGGCGGAACACGGGAGCCGTCGCGTTGTACAGGTGGACCGTGGCGCGCTTGGCGCCCTTCAGGGACTCCACGGTCCGCTCGATCAGGTCCTCGCGGGCCTGGGTCAGCACGGAGATCGTGACGTCGTCCGGGATCGCGCCCTCTTCCTCGATGATCGAGCGCACGAAGTCGAAGTCGGTCTGGCCCGAGGCGGGGAAGCCGACCTCGATCTCCTTGTAGCCCATCTTGACCAGCTGGTCGAACATCCGGCGCTTGCGCTCGGGCGACATCGGGTCGATCAGTGCCTGGTTGCCGTCGCGCAGGTCGGTGGAGAGCCAGCGGGGGGCGGCGGTGATCCGCTGGTCCGGCCAGGTGCGGTCCGGGATGTCCACCTGCTCGTAGCGGCCGTACTTGTGGATCGGCATGGAACTGGGCTGCTGGCGGTTGGCCATGAGGGCGTGGGCTCCTTGGGGTGTCCGGAGATCCGGATGTCCGGGTGGACGGCCGACGACACAACGCCAAAGCTCCGCGGGGAGGGAGTCGGCCTCGTGACTACAGGCCCTCGCCGCGGCAGCTAAGAAGAAGCAGCCCGAAACGCATGATGCGTCGCAGCCTAGCCGAGCCGCCCCGGACGCGGGGACGCGTTCCAGTATGCGGGACCGTGGGAGCAAAAGGGACAAAAAGTGCGCCGTACCACATCGTCACGGAGCGTGGCGTTCCCTGTCCCGGTATTTCACCAATCATGGTGGCCCCTAGTGACACCGGCATCACGGAGTGCAATGGTGCGGGGCATGACGACCAACGGGGGCTTCGAGCCCGTCTTCTGCACGATCGTGCCGCCGCACGTCCTCGACAAGCTCGCCCGCGCCGAGGACCCCGCGCTCTCCGGCCCGGCCCGCCGGTCCCTGGAACACGACGCCCTCCAGCGCACCAAGCGCCGTCTGACCACGGTGATCGGCGCGCCCTCCGTCGCCGCTCCGGCAGGCGCCGCCGCCGACCAGCCGCACCGCACGATCTACGACGCCCACCACACCCAGGACCTGCCCGGCACACAGGTCCGCGCGGAGGGCGCCGACCCGGTCTCCGACGCCACCGTCAACCGCGCCTACGCGGGTCTCGGCGCCACCTTCGAGCTGTACCTGAAGGCGTACGGCCGGCACTCCATCGACGACAACGGGCTGCCGCTGGACGCCACCGTGCACTACGACCAGAACTACGACAACGCCTTCTGGAACGGCGAGCAGATGGTGTTCGGCGACGGCGACGGCGAGATCTTCCTCGACTTCACCATCCCGGTCGACGTCATCGGCCACGAGCTCACCCACGGCGTCACCCAGCACACCGCGAACCTGGAGTACTTCGGGCAGTCCGGCGCGCTGAACGAGTCGGTCTCCGATGTCTTCGGCTCGCTGATCAAGCAGTACACGCTCGGCCAGACCGCCGCCGAGGCCGACTGGCTGATCGGCGCGGGCCTCCTCGCCCCCCACGTCCACGGCACCGCGCTGCGCTCGATGAAGGCGCCGGGAACGGCGTACGACGACCCGAACCTCGGCAAGGACCCGCAGCCGGCGTCCATGGACCACTACGTCCGCACCGGCCGCGACAACGGCGGCGTGCACATCAACTCGGGCATCCCGAACCACGCCTTCTACCTGGTGGCGACGGCCATCGGCGGGAACTCCTGGGAGAAGGCCGGGCAGATCTGGTACGACGTGCTGACCGGGGGCGCGCTGAAGTCGGACGCGCTGTTCGCCGACTTCGCCACGCTGACGGTGAAGGCGGCACGGGAGCGGTACGGCGCCGGCGACGAGCCCCAGGCCGTGCAGAAGGCATGGGAACAGGTCGGGGTGCGGACGCTGTAGTTCCGTACTAGACAGTCCCCATGCGTATCCAAGTACGGCGCACGGGCGGTTTCGCGGGCATCGAGCGCCGGGCCGAGGTGGACACCTCGGGCCGGCCCGACGCCTCCACGTGGCACGCCCTGGCCGAACGCGTCCTCGCGTCCGGCCAGGGCACCCCGCCCGTCGGCGTCCCGGACGGCTTCCGGTACGAGATCACCGTGGACGGCCGCACGGTGTACGCGGCCGACCCCCGGCTGACCGAGGAACAGCGGGAGTTGGTGTCCCGGGTGCTGAAGGAGGGGGCCTAGCGGCCGTCCCGGACGGGCGACCGGGACCCTTTCACGGCCGGATCGTGGCGCGCCCCACGCTCATGCAGGTGTAACCGAGCTGCCCCAGGGTGTAAGGGTCGAGCAGATTGCGTCCGTCGAAGAGGACGGGGGTGCACATGAGGCTTCGGGCCGCTGCCCAGTCGGTGTCGAGCAGGTCGCGCCATTCCGTGACGATGACGGCGGCGTCGGCGCCGGTGAGGGCTTCAAGAACGCTGGGCCGGCGCTCGGCCTGGTTCCAGGGTGCGGTGTCGGCCGGCCGGGCCATCGGGTCCCAGCAGGTGAGCGTGGCCCCCTCGGCGAGGAGGCGGGACGCGAGGACCGTGCTGGGGGCTTCTCGCATGTCGTCGGTGCCCGGCTTGAAGGTCATGCCGAGCAGGGCCACACGCTTGTCGCGCAGGGTTCCGAGTTCGGTCTTCAAGCGCTGGACGGCGCGGCGGGGCTGGAGGTCGTTGACCTCGATGACGGCGTTGAGGAGCTGGAAGGAGTAGCCGGAGTTGCTGGCCATGGCGCGCAGGGCGCGGGAGTCCTTGGGGAAGCAGGAGCCCCCGTACCCGAGACCGGCGTTGAGGAAGTGGCGGCCCAGGCGATGGTCCAGGCCGACGGCGTCGGCGACTCGCGTGACGTCGGCTCCCGTCGCCTCGCAGACCGTGGCGATCTCGTTGATGAATGTGATCTTCGTGGCCAGCAGGGCGTTGGAGGCGAGCTTGACCATCTCGGCAGAGGCGACGTCCATCGTCTGCACAGGCCCGTCGATGCCGATGTGCAGGCCGGCGACCAGCTCGGCGGTGCCGGGATCGTCGGCGCCGATGACGATGCGGTCCGGTCGGAGGAAGTCGGTGACGGCCCGGCCTTCCGCGGTGAACTCGGGGTTCGAGGCGTAGCCCACGTGCGGCAGGCCCGCGTTGTCCAGTGCGGTGCGGATGCGGGCTCCGGTGCCGACGGGAACGGTGGACTTCACCACCACCGCCGCCAGATGGGTGGCGCCGCGAAGGCTGTCGATGACGGACCAGACGCGGGACAGGTCGGCGTCGCCCGAAGCGGTAGGAGGCGTGTCGACGCAGATGTACGCGACGTGCGCGTCGCGGACCGCTTCCTCCGCGTCCAGGGTGTACGTCAGCGACTCCTTGTTGTCGGCGAGCAGTTCGCCGAGGCCGGGCTCGTAGATGGGCACGTCCCCGGCCTGCAGCAGCCGTACACGTTCGGGCTGGATGTCGCGAACGGTGACGCGGTGCCCCAGACGGGCGAGGCAGGCGGCGGTGACCAGGCCGATGTAACCGGCGCCGAAGACGGCGATGTTGCGGGCGCTGCCCTGCATGATCAGGCTCCAGAACAGTAAGAGGGCGGTACGGCTGAGGCGGGGAGGCCGGACGTCTCGGACACGTGGCGATGGAGCTTACGGATACTCACATCGCCGTTACCTGCGGGCTTGTCTCCGCGTGATCTCCCCGTGACCAAGTACCACTTTCAATTACTTACATGCTATACACATCTCTTACAGGATCTTCACACCTCCTGCACTGATGTTCTCTCGTCTCCTTGGGGGGAGTTATGTCCGGACACGGTCAGCTTGCGCAGACTGGTATGCCCGCCCTCGTCATCGGCGGCATCACCTATCCATTGGGGGGCTGGATGGTCGCCGCCGCCGTCGCCGTGGTGGTCGGCGCCATCCTCGTGGTGCGCGTCCGCTATCGCCGCGACCTGGCGGCCGGTCAGGGCGCCGTCGGGCAGGGAGGCGCGATGCAGAATCGTTCCTCTCGTCGCGACCGGTGAGCGCTCGCCACACCACGGAACCGGTGCTGTCGGCCCATCAGCACCGGTCCGCAACGATCCTGATGGGGATCGTCGTCATGCTCGCGGCCGCCGCCTGGGCGGGTTACCACGCGCTCGGCACGTTCGCGCGCGACGGCCGGAGCCAGAATCGGCTGACCGTCGTATGGGTGTCGCTGTTCCTGATCTTCCTGTTGCAGACGTTCATGTATCACCTCGAGCGTCCGCGCAAGCTCAGCCCGCGTATCGCCCGGCAGCTGGATGCCCTGCACGTGGCCATTCTGGTGCCGGTCTACAACGAGGACCCAGGTTACCTCCGGCTGGGCCTCGAGTCCTTCCTGCGCCAGACCCGCAGGCCCGACTCCGTGCACATCGTCGACGACGGCTCCACCAACACCGACTACGCCGATGTCCGCCTCTGGTGGGAGCGGGCCGCACAGCACGCCGGTATCGCCACCACCTGGCAGCGCGTGCCGAACGGCGGGAAGCGCCACGCCCAGGCGCACGCCGTCCGGGTCAGCCCCGAAGCCGACATCTACATCACCTGCGACAGCGACAGTTGCTTCGCGCCCGCCGCTCTGGAGCAAGTCCTCGTCCCCTTCTCCAGGCCGCGGGTCCAGTCGGTGGCAGGCATCGTCATCGCGACCAACAACCGCGCGAACTGGCTCGTACGCATCACCGACCTGTGGTTCGTCGTCTGCCAACTCGTCGACCGTTCCGGTCAGTCCGCGGTCGGCGCCGTCATGGTCAACTCCGGTCCGCTGGCGGCCTACCGGGCGGACATCATCCGCGACAACCTGGACGGCTACCTGAACGAGACGTTCATGGGGCGGCCCGTGAACTTCTCCGACGACAGCATGCTCACCCTCTACGCCCAGGAACGTGGACTGACCGTCCAGCAACCCTCGGCCATCTGTTTCACCGCCATGCCGGAGAAGTGGTCCCACTTCAACCGCATGTACCTGCGGTGGATGCGCGGCTCCACCATCCGTTCCATCTGGCGCATGCGCTACCTCACCCCCGGTCGCCCAGCGTTCTGGCTGCACACCATGCGCTGGATCCAGATGGTCCTCACCCAGATGGTCACCCTCTGGATGCTCGTCGTCGAGCCGCTCGCCTACGGCAACCTGCCGCCCAGAAGCATGCTGGTCGTGCCGTTCCTCATCGGCTGGGCCCAGGGGCTGCGTTACCTCAGCATCATCAGGTCCGACGAGCGCATCCGTTCCCGCGCCCTGACCTGGCTCGCCATGCCTGCCGCCATCGTCCTGGCCTGGACCGTCCTGCGCTGGCTGCGCTGGTACGGCATCCTCACCTGTGCCAAGACCGGATGGGGGACCCGGCAGAACGGCGCCGAGGTCACCCTCGCCGACGCCGTGCCGACCGGCTCGGCGTGACCTCGTCGTCCCAAAGGGCCGCCTGACGCCCGTCCCACGCGGGACGGGCGTCCCGGCGTACTGACCGAAGCGACGGCGCGGGCGCCGGTCGAACCTCCCCTCAACCGACCATTGACTTCGGTTACCGCGGGTAAGGATGATCCGGCCATGGCGACTGACACAGGCGAGCAGATGCCCCGCTTCCCGGACGACTTCGTGTGGGGTGTCTCGACCTCGGCCCACCAGATCGAAGGGGCCGCCGGGGAGCGCGAGCAATCCGTGTGGGACGTGTTCACGGCCGAACCGGGGCGGGTGAAGGACGGTTCGACGGCGGCGGTGGCCTGTGACCACTACCACCGCTACCAGGAGGACGTCGCCCTCCTGGCCGGCCTCGGCGTGGACGCCTACCGCTTCTCCGTCTCCTGGCCCCGTGTCAACTCCCCCGGCGGCCTGGACTTCTACGACCGCCTGGTGGACGAGCTCTGCGCGGCGGGCGTACGGCCCGTGCCCACCCTCTTCCACTGGGACCTGCCGGCCTCGCTCGACTGGCTCCAGCGAGACACCGCGGCCCGGTTCGCCGACCACGTGTCCGTGGTGGCCGCGCGGCTCGGCGACCGCGTGACCAAGTGGATCACCCTCAACGAGCCCGCGGAGCACACCCTCCTCGGCCACGCCCTCGGCGCCCACGCCCCCGGCAGACAACTGCTCTTCGACGCGCTCCCGGTCGCCCACCACCAGCTCCTCGCCCACGGCCTCGCGGTACGGGCGCTGCGCGCCGCCGGTGCGACGGACGTCGGCATCGCCAACTCCCACGGCCCCACCTGGCCCGCCTCCGCCGAACCGGCGGACGTGGAGGCGGCCGGCTTCTACGACGTCCTGCTCAACCGCCTGTTCGCCGAGCCGGTCATCCTCGGCGCGTACCCGGAGGGGATGGGCGCGTTGATGCCGGGCGACGTGGAGGAGGACCTGAAGGTCATCGCCGAGCCCGTCGACTGGTACGGGATCAACTACTACGCGCCGACCCGGGTGGGAGCGCCCGGCGGCACCGACACCGAGTACGGCGGTCTCGCCCTGCCCGCCGAACTCCCCTTCTCCGTGCGGGAGATCGAGGGCCGTCCGGTCACCGACTTCGGCTGGCCGATCGTCCCGGAGGGCCTCACCGAGCTGCTGTGCGGCTTCCGCGAGACGTACGGCGACAAGCTCCCGCCGATCGTCATCACCGAGAACGGCTGCTCCTACGAGGGCCTCGACGACCAGGACCGCATCGCCTATCTGGACGCCCACCTCCGCGCCCTGCACACCGCGCTGGAGGCCGGCGTGGACGTGCG
The DNA here is from genome assembly GCF_040652655.1 of Streptomyces sp. NPDC048191. NCBI lineage: Bacteria > Bacillati > Actinomycetota > Actinomycetes > Kitasatosporales > Streptomycetaceae > Streptomyces > Streptomyces sp. NPDC048191. The sequence goes on along the minus strand of NZ_JBEZMO010000010.1, from coordinate 79,794 downwards.
CGGCTACTTCGTGTGGTCCCTCATGGACAACTTCGAGTGGGCCGAGGGCTATCGGCGCCGCTTCGGTCTGGTGCACGTCGACTACGCCTCGCTGAAGCGCACCCCGAAGGCCTCCTACCACTGGTTCCGGGACATGCTCCGGGCCCAGGGATGACGGCGCGGGACGACGGTACGGAGCGCGTCACGGCCCGCGCCCCCGCCGCGCTGGCCGACCCCGTCGAACCGGTGGGCCGGGGCTGGACGGCGGCCCTCGCCCTGGCCAACGGGGCGATCTGGGTGGGCTGGTTCGGCCCGCTGCAGATCCTGCTCGCCTCCCAGGCGGGGGACTTCGCACCCGGTTCCGGGATGTCCAAGGAGGCGATGCTGGCCTGGGTGACCGGCGCCGGCGCGGTGGTCTCGCTGTTCGCCAACCCGTTCTTCGGCGCCCTGTCCGACCGTACGACGGCCCTTCCCGGCCGCCGTACGCCGTGGATCGTGGCCGGGTCGGCGGGCGGGGCGCTGTCCCTGCTGCTGCTCGCGCGGGCGGGCGGGGTGTGGTCCATGGCGGCGGGGTGGTGCCTGGTGCAGCTCACGCTGAACGCGGCGTTCGCGGCGGTGACGGCGGCCGTGCCGGACCGGGTGCCCCGGCTCCAACGGGGCGCGGTGGGCGGCTGGTTGGGGGCCGCGCAGATCCTGGGCGTCGTCGGCGGCACCGGCCTCGCCACCGTGGCGGGCGGGACCGGGGCCGGGTATGCGGCGTGCGCCGTGTTCACGGCGGTCGGCGTGCTGCCGTACGTCCTGCACTACGAGGATCTGCGGCTGCCCCCGGAGGACCGCCCGCCCTGGTCCTGGCGCGGCTTCCTGGCGGGCTTCTGGCTCAGCCCGCGCCGCCATCCCGACCTCGGCTGGGCCTGGCTGACCCGGTTCCTGATCAACCTCAGCAACTCCCTCGTCCTGCTGTACCTCCTCTACTACCTCCGCGACCGGCTCCACCGCCCCGACCCCGACCGGGGTGTGCTGGTCCTGACGGCCGTCAACAGCCTGACGCTGATGGCGACCGTCGTGGCGGGCGGCGTCTGGTCGGACCGGGTGGGCCGGCGCAAGCCGTTCGTCGTCTGGTCGGGCGTGCTGATGGCGGTGGCGACGGCGGCCCTGGCCGGCTGGCAGACCTGGCCCGGCGCGATCGTGGCGGCGGCCGTCCTCGGCGTCGGCTTCGGCGTGTTCACCTCCGTCGACTTCGCCCTGATGACGGACGTCCTGCCGAAGGCGCTGGACCGGGGCAAGGACCTCGGTGTGATCAACGTGGCCAACGCCCTCCCCCAGGTGGCCGCCCCCGCCCTGGCCGCCCCGATCGTGACGTACCTGGGCGGCTACCGGGTGCTGTACCTGGTGTCGGCGGTGATCGGGTTGGCGGGAGCGGTGCTGGTGAGGCGGATCCGGGGCGTCGAGTAGGACACGGGGCTCCCGCGTCCCACGGCGCGGACGATTGGCGCCCGCTCCCGTACGTCTCAGCCGCCACGCCGGGCCACGAGCTCCGGCCGGCCGGTGACCGGCACCGAACCGCCGCCGGGCACGGTCAGCCTCGTGCCGTCGAGCCGGCGGACGACGGCACCGCCCGTGCCCGCGGGCACGGAGGCGGTACCGGCCGCGGTCCAGACGATCACCGCCCGCCCGCCGGGGGCCGCGCCGCGCACCCCGGTGAACCGGCACTGCCAGACGGCGCCGGGCAGCCCGGCCGCGGCCCCACGGTCGCAGCCCGCGATCCGGGACCCGGCCAGCCAGCGCTGCAGCAGTTCGATCCCGCGGGCCGCCGCCGTCGGTGCCTGCCCTTCCGGCTGCAGCACGACGGGGACGCGCGTACCGCCCCAGTCGTAGAAGTAGAACCGGTCGACGTGCAACCGCCGCTCGTACAGTGCCACGAGGTAGGAGCGGACGGCGTAGTCGCGGGCCCGGTCGCCGTGCAGCTGTGGCTGGGTGCTGACGTCGTAGTCCGGCCCGGTGATCCACACCGGTTCGCCGACACCGGCGGTGTGGAGCGCCCGGCTCGCGTTCTCCACCTCGGCGTCCATCGCCTCCGGCACCTGCGCGGCGGGTGCCTGACGTACCTTCACCGCGGCCACGTCGCACTCCTGGTAGCCGCCGGACCGCGCGAAGTCCCGCAGGAACGCCGGGCCACCCGGGGTACGCAGCCGGCCCATGGCGGGGCACACCACCCGTGCGCCCGGGTCCACGGCGTGGATGATCCGGCCCGCCCGGCGCGCCATCTCCGCCATCGTGCGCGCCGAACCGGAGTAGAAGTGCCGGTCGGTGACGGTGTCCCACAGCTCGTACGCCTCCAGGCGACGCCGGTAGCGGGTCGCGAGGGCGCGCACGAAGGCGTCCCAGTCGGCCGGACGGTCCGGGGGCGCGGTGCGGGACTCGTCGGCGTACAGCGACTTGGGGCCGTCCGGGGCGGCCCAGGCGGGGGTGCCGCCGAGGGTCAGCAGGGCCGGACGGCCGGCCCGCCGGGCCCCGGCGACCAGCCGGTCCAGGGCGCTCCAGTCGTACCTTCCCCGGCGCGGCTCCAGGTCCGCCCACCGGGTGCCGCTGTCCCAGAGCCGCACCCTGCCCACCGTGAACCCGGGCATCGCCCCGGTGTTGCTGTTCACGGTGACCCCGAACTCCGCGGTGCCCACGGGCCAGGGAGCCCACGTCCAGGTGTCGCCGCCGTCGGCCGCCGTCGCCCCCGCGGACGGCGACCCCGCACCCGGCCCGCCCGTGTCGGCGAAGAGCACCCAGGCGAGCACCAGCGCGACCAGCCCCGCGGCCCCGTACCAGGACCAGCCCCGCGGGCGAAGGCGCCGCGGACGCGGTACCGGAACCGCGGCGCCGGGGCCGTCGCCGCGGGAGTCCGAGGAGGTGCCGTGGGCGTCCGAGGAGGTGCCGTGGGCGTCGGCCGCCGCGCCGGCCCAGCACACGGCCAGCTGCCGCAGTTCCTCGGCGTCGGCCCCGCAGGCCCGGGCGACGGCGGTCACCGTGCCGTAGTCGCGGGGGACGGATCTCCCCGTGCAGTACCGGTGCAGCGACGAACTGGTGGTGTACGACCGCCGGGCCAGCTCGGCGTAGCTCAGCCCGCTGCGTTCCTTCAGCGCGGACAGCATGACGGCCAACCGGCTCAAGTCCCCCGACTTGTCCATGACTTCCCCGTATGTCTCGCCCCGCCCGTCAGCATCCCACGGCGTCCGGGACGCGGGAAGGACGCCTCGGGCAGGCGGGGAGGGGAAGAACTAGAAGCCGAGCTTGCGCAGCTGCTTCGGGTCCCGCTGCCAGTCCTTGGCCACCTTGACGTGCAGGTCGAGGAAGACGGGGGTACCGAGCAGCGCCTCGATCTGCTTGCGTGACTTGATCCCGACCTCCTTCAGCCGCTTGCCCTTGGGCCCGATGATGATGCCCTTCTGGCTGGGGCGCTCGATGTAGACGTTGGCGTGGATGTCCAGCAGGGGACGGTCCGCCGGACGGTCCTCGCGCGGGAGCATCTCCTCCACGACCACGGCGATGGAGTGCGGCAGTTCGTCCCGGACCCCCTCCAGGGCGGCCTCGCGGATGAGCTCCGCGATCATGACCTGCTCGGGCTCGTCCGTGAGGTCGCCCTCGGGGTAGAGGGCCGGGCCCTCGGGCAGCAGCGGGATCAGGAGGTCGGCCAGGAGGTCGACCTGCTTGGCGCCGACCGCCGAGACCGGCACGATCTCCGCCCACTCGATGCCCAGGTCCTTGCCCAGCTGGTCGATGGCGATCAGCTGCTCGGCCAGGGTCTTGGAGTCGACCAGGTCGGTCTTGGTGACGACGGCGACCTTGGGGGTCTTGCGGATCCCGGCCAGTTCCTTGGCGATGAAGCGGTCGCCGGGACCGATCTTCTCGTTCGCCGGCAGGCAGAAGCCGATCACGTCGACCTCGGCCCACGTCGTCCGTACGACGTCGTTGAGCCGCTCACCGAGCAGCGTGCGCGGCTTGTGCAGTCCCGGCGTGTCCACCAGGATCAGCTGGGCGTCCGGCCGGTGCACGATCCCGCGGACCGTGTGCCGCGTCGTCTGCGGCTGGTTGGCGGTGATCGCCACCTTCTGCCCGACCAGAGCGTTCGTGAGGGTGGACTTGCCGGCGTTGGGGCGGCCCACGAAGCAGGCGAAGCCGGCGCGGTGGACGGACTCGGCCGACTCTTCGGATGACGGGGTACGAACGCTCATGCCGTTCATTGTCCCTGATCCACGGAGCCCGCCCGCACCGTGAGGTTCCGGTAACCCTCAGGCAATGAAACGTCACGGAAACACACCCGTACACGGACGGAAACGCACACCGGTGACCCTCTGACGAGCCCCCACACCGTTGGAGACGCCCGTGACCCTCGCCGCCGCGCACCTGAACACCGGCGACACCGCCTGGCTGCTCGCCGCCACCGCCCTCGTCCTGCTGATGACCCCGGGCCTGGCCCTGTTCTACGGCGGCATGGTCCGCACGAAGAGCGTCCTCAACATGCTGATGATGAGCTTCGTGTCGATCGCCCTGGTCACTGTGGTGTGGCTGGCGGCCGGCTACTCCCTCGCCTTCGGCGACGACATCGGCGGCGGTCTCCTCGGCGGGCTGCGGCACGCCGGTATGAGCGGGCTCGGGCCGGACAGCGTGCACGGCACGGTCCCCACCCTCCTCTTCGCCACCTTCCAGCTCACCTTCGCGATCATCACGGCCGCGCTGGTCAGCGGCGCCGTGGCCGACCGGACGAAATTCTCGGCGTGGCTGGTCTTCGTGCCGGTCTGGACGCTCCTCGTATACGTTCCGGTCGCCCACTGGGTGTGGGGCCCGGGTGGCTGGATCGCGGACGGGCTCGGCGCGCTCGACTTCGCCGGCGGTCTGCCCGTCGAGATCACCTCCGGCGCCTCCGGGCTCGCCCTGTGCCTGGTCCTCGGCCCGCGCCTCGGCTTCAAGAAGGACGCCATGCGGCCGCACAACCTGCCCATGGTGATCCTCGGCGCCGGTCTGCTCTGGTTCGGCTGGTTCGGCTTCAACGCGGGCAGCGCGCTCGGCGCGAACGGCCTCGCCGCGGCCGCCTTCCTCAACACCCTCGCCGCCGGCTGCACCGGCCTGCTCGGCTGGCTCTTCGTCGAGCAGAAGCGCGACGGCCACCCCACCACGCTGGGCGCCGCCTCCGGCGCCGTGGCCGGTCTCGTCGCGATCACGCCCTCCTGCGGCACGGTCTCCCTGCTCGGCGCGCTCGTCGTCGGCCTCGCCGCCGGTGTCGTCTGCTCCTACGCGGTGGGCTGGAAGTTCAAGCTGAACTACGACGACTCCCTGGACGTCGTCGGCGTCCACCTGGTCGGCGGGATCATCGGCACCCTGCTGATCGGCCTGTTCGCCGAGAAGGCGATGACCGGCGGCACGGAGGGCCTCTTCTACGGCGGCGGACTCGCCCCGCTCGGCAGGCAGCTGCTCGCCGTGGTGGTCGTCGCGCTGTACGCCTTCGCGGTGACGTACGGTCTCGGCAAACTGCTCGACAGGACGCTGGGCCTGCGCGCGAGCGAGGAGCAGGAGCACACCGGCCTGGACCTTACGGTGCACGCCGAGACGGCATACGATCACGGCGTCCTGGGCCACGGCGCCCCGGTCTCCCACTCCGTCCTCACCGCCACCAGCACGCAGAAGGTCGACACCCAGGCATGAAGCTCATCACCGCGATCGTCAAGCCGTACCGTCTGGACGCGGTCAAGACCGCCCTGCAGGAACTGGGTGTGCACGGTCTGACCGTGACCGAGGCGAGCGGCTACGGCCGGCAGCGCGGCCACACCGAGGTGTACCGGGGGGCCGAGTACCGGGTCGACCTGGTGCCGAAGGCGCGGATCGAGGTCGTGGTGGAGGACGCGGACGCCGAGCCCGTGATCGACGCGATCGTCAGGGCCGCGCAGACGGGGAAGATCGGGGACGGGAAGGTGTGGGCCGTACCCGTGGAGACGGTCGTACGCGTGCGGACCGGCGAACGCGGCCCCGACGCGCTCTGACCAGCAGTACCCCACTCGCCACGCCCGCGACGAACACCAGCGCCGCGACCAGCCAGGGCAGCGCGACGAAGGAGGCGCTCGCCGACTGCCGGGTGCCGGGCGCGCTCGCGGTCAGCGTCACGTCCGCCCGGTCCAGCTGGGGCGACCCGCGCCAGGTCTCGGTGAGCCGGACCCGCTGTCCCGGCAGCAGCTCGGACGGCACCCGGCTCAGCTCGCGGTCGAGCAGCGTACGGCCGAACAGCCCGCGCGCCTTCAGCTCGACCTTCGGGTCGAGGGTGACGTTGCCGGTGTTGCGCAGGGTGTAGGTGACGGTCGCCGTGCCGGTGCCGAGCCCCGGGATCAGGGGCTGGTGGTGGCTGATGTGCAGCTGCCCGACGGAGAGCGCGGGCAGCGTGGGCCCGCTGACCCGCAGATAGACCCGGGCGCCGACGGCCTGCCGCACCCCGAGCGCGAGCCGTCCGCTGCCGGGCGCGACCCTCCGCATGTCCAGGGCCACGATGGCGCCGGGGTGATCACCCGGTCCGGCCCCGTCCGGGACGTGCAGGGTGAAGGGCACGGTGACGGTTGTGTGCGCCGGGACGCTGATCCGGGACTTCGCGGGCTTCGCCCAGGCGCCGACCCCGCGCATCGGTTCCTGCAGCGTGCGTACGGCGAATCCGCCGTCCCGCGCGGTGTTGTAGGCGTCGGCCGCGTAGAGGCGGAAGGTGAGCGGCTTGCCGGTCTTGTTCTGGACGGCGACCTTGTCGGTGAGGGTCTGGCCGGGGTCGGCGGAGAGGTAGAAGTAGGGCCGGGCGGCGATCTTCGAGGCGACCGGGTAGACGGACCAGCTGCCGTTGTCGGCGGCGCGGGCCGGTGTGGCCGGCCATGCCAGCAGCAGGCCCAGGAGGAGGACGTACGGCTTGCGCATGGGTGCGGACCCCCACGGAGGAGAGACGAGGGAACGGGCGGGTGCGGACGCCCGCACGCTCAGGTGAGCGTCAGCGTGAGCACGCCGGAGTACGAGCCCGGAGGCGTGAACGCCGGTACGTCCAGGGAGAGTCCGGCGTCGACGGTGAACTGACCGCCGGTGAGCGTGCCATCGGAGGTCGACGCGAGCGTCGCTCCCGAGGCGCCCACGGTGCCCGCCGACCCGGCCTTGCAGGTGCTGGGGCTGCCCGCCTTGGTCGCGCACGCGGGGGTCCAGCCCAGCTTCCCGGCGTCGATCCTGCCGCCGGGGCCGGTGAAGTCGGTGACCTTGCCGGTCAGGGACCAGCCCGCGGGCCCGCCGCGGAAGTCCTGGACCGTCACGGTCTGCAGCTTGCCCGTCGAGGCCCCGCCCTTGCCGAAGTCCACCGACGACAGCGCGACGGAGTCCCCGGCCTGGGACATGGACAGCGTGCCCGCCTTGACGGTGGCCGTCAGTTTCTGGCTGCCGGGCGGGACGGGGGTGTTGTCGTTGACGGCGTAGGCCGCGGGCCCCGCGCCCTTGTCCGCGCTCCAGGAGCCGCCCTCGTAGGCCACGATCCCGGTCGTCGTCTTGTCGTTGACGACCAGCGAACCGCTGAAGGACCCCTGGGCGTTCGCGGTCACGGTGGCGGTGTCCGCGGTCTGGGTGCCGCCGGACCGGCCGGCCAGCGTGACGGTGGCGCCCGGCGTGAAGTTCGTGCCGTTGACCGTGACGCCGGCACCGGGGTCTCCCGAGGCCGAACCCAGCGAGATGGCCCGGGTGTTGGCGGGTGTACCGTCGCTCGCGGTGACGGTCTGCGACACCGGGGCCGGCGGGTTGGTGACCGTGCAGGGGGTGTCCAGCTCCAGGATGTAGCTGGTGTGGATGTTGTAGTCGCCGGGCGAGAGGGTGATCTGCCCGGCCTTGGTGACGGTGAACGTGCCGGTCATCGAGAAGGACGGGAAGGCGGCCTTTCCGGGCACCGGCGGGTTCTTCTTCGGTCCGGCGACGGTCACGTCCCCCGTCTGGGCGCCGCCGAGGGTGACCTTGCCGGTCGGGGTCATGATGTCGGCCGGCAGGGCGAGGTCGGTGGGGTTGGACGCGGCGGCCGTGACCACGGTGTAGGTCACGGTGACGGTGTCGCCGACCTTCGGGCTGGCGTTGTCCACCGACACGCTCGCGGTGGTGGTGCCGTCGATCGGCGGTATGCCCGCGACGGCGGGCGGGATGCAGTGCGTGGCGAAGTCCACGGCGGTGCCGGCGGCGCCGGCCGGGCAGGCCAGCGCGCCGCCCGCGGTGACCGCGAGCGCGGTCGCCCCGAACAGGGACGCCCAGCGCCACCGTCGGGATCTTCGTGGTCTTGGGGGTGTCGAACCCATGGGGCCCCCTCCTGAGGGTTGCGGGCGCAGCGGCTCATCTGCGCCGACAGGGGGCATTGATGTGGAGCGGGGGTGAGAAGTCAATGGAGATGCCGCAGAAAACTGACGGATCATCAGATCCCGTCGCTTTCCACGGCATCCGGAACAGATCGCTCAGTCGAACACGAACGGGCCGGGCGCCTGCGGACCGCTCGCCGTGCAGGTGACGGTGACCCCGAAGATCACCATCTTCAGCGAGCCGCCGTAGGCGTCCAGGCTGTCGCCGGAGGCGACGGTGCCGGGGAGCGGGCCGACGCTGACGGCGTCGCCGGTGTTCATGGCGGGGTTCTTGGTCCCGCTGAACACCACGGAGCCGCCGCCGGCCTTGGCCAGGGTGAGGGTGGAGGAGATGGTGTCCTGCGCCACCGCGACCGGCGCGGTGATCGCGGACGAGGTGAGGGTGATGGTGGCCGAGGTACCGCTCTGGGTGGCGGTGAGGGCGGCCGTACCGCCGCCGAAGATGCCGCAGCTCGCGGTGATGGTCGCCGACTGTGGGGTGACGGCGGCCGCGGAGGGTGCGAGGGCGAGTCCGGTGACCGCGAGGGCCCCGGCGACCAGCGCCGCACCTGTTGCCGTGCGCTTGCCTCTCATGGGGATCCGCTTCCCTTTCGTGTGGGGAGTGCCGTGTGGGGGGACGCCGACGGGCGGGGAGGCCTGGGCGGGCGGGTGCGGACACCTGCGTCGGCGGTGCGGATCTGACGGCCCGTCGGAACGTACGGCTTCATTGATGCGCAAGGGCAGGAACACAACAAGGTTGAATTCCGGCCGACCTTTCGTTCGGCCGGTGCCGGCCCTCAGCCGGCGGGAACGGTGACCCGCACGACCCCGTCGGGTCCGGCCAGCAGCACCGGCGTCCCCGCACCGCCGAGGTCGGCGACGGCAGCCAGGTCCTCGCCGGTCACGGACTCCGCCTCGCTCACGACCGCCGCCGCCTCCAGCGAGGCCGCCCCCGACGCCACCGCCATGGCGACGGCGGTACGGAGCGCGCTCAGCCGCAGCGAGGGCAGCGAGACCGACCCGGCGACATACGTGCGCCCGGTCTCGTCCCGTACGGCCGCCCCCTCCGGCACACCGTTGCGGGCCCGTGCGGAACGGGCCAGGGTCACGATCTTGCGGTCCTCGGGATCAAGCGCGTTGCTCTCGGTCATGCCCCGAGCATACGAAGCCCGGGCCCGTTCACCCCGCCACGGGGTACATCGCGCCCCGCCGCCCCTCCGGAGACGCCAGCCACTCCAGCTTCGCCGCGGTGTTCGCCTCGTCCAGCGGAGTGTGCAGCACGATCATCAGATCGGGCCGGGCCGGCACCTTCATCACCGTCGACTCCACGACCAGCAGCCCGACCAGCGGATGCTCCAGCTCCTTGCGGATCTGCCCCTGGTCCTCGATGTCCCGCTCCGCCCACATGTCCCGGAACTCGGCGCTGGCCTCGCTCACCTCGGCGAGCACCGCCCGGAACCCCTCGTCGTCCGGCCGCGCCGCACACGCCGCCCGGAACTGCGCGACGACCGTACGCGCGTTCCGCTCCCAGCTGTGGCTGCGCGACCGGTACAGCGGGTCGACGAAGAAGTCGATGAGACAGTTCTGGGTGATGTCCGGCCGCATGCCGAGCACGATCGCGGCCGCGTCGTTGTACATCACGCAGTTGTAGTACGGGTCCATGATGTGCGCCGGATACGGCATCCAAGTGTCGATCAGCCGCCGCAGCCCCTCGCAGTTCGCCCGCTTCTGTTCGGGCGCGACCTCGGGCGCCGGCGGGTTCATCCCGGCCAGCAGGTACAGGTGCCGGCGCTCGGCGTCGCTCAGCCGCAGCACCCGGCCCACGGCGTCCAGCACCTGCGGGGACACGGAGATCTCCCGCCCCTGTTCCAGCCACTGGTACCAGGAGGCGCCCACACCGGCGAGCACGGCGACCTCCTCCCGGCGCAGTCCCGGCGTGCGGCGCCGGCCGCCCCCGACCGGCAGCCCGGCCTCCTCGGGACTGACCCGGGCCCGCCGGCTCATCAGGAACTCCCGCAGTTCCTCGCGCCGTTGACTCCTCGTCGCCTCAGCAGCAGGCACGTACCGCTCCTCCCCCGTCGTGTCTGGTGGTGCCACCACCACCATAAGTTCCGACTCCCCACCGGTATTCCGCCGACCCGAAGCTCGAGGCATGGCGATCGACACCACCACCCAGACCACCACCTCCACGGGCACACCACTCGACAACACCAGCGCACCCCGGTTGTCGACGCGTGACAAGCTCGTCCTCTTCGTGCTGTGCGCGGCCCAGTTCATGGTCGCGCTGGACTTCTCCGTCCTGAACGTGGCCCTGCCCGAGCTCGGTTCCGACCTCGGCATGAGCCGCTCGGCCCTGCAGTGGGCGGTCACCGCGTTCGCGCTCCCGTCCGGCGGATTCCTGCTGCTCTTCGGCCGCGTCGGCGACCTGTACGGCCGCCGGAAGCTGTTCCTGGCCGGCCTGACCCTGTTCGGCACGGCCTCGCTGCTGGCGACCCTGGCCTGGGACCCGGCGTCGTTCCTCGCCGGACGCGCCCTGCAGGGCCTCGGTGCGGCGGCGATCGTCCCGACGGGCATGTCCCTGCTGACCACGACCTTCCCGGAGGGCCCGGCCCGCGACCGCGCCCTCGGCATCTCCGGCACCCTGCTGTCGCTGGGCTTCACCGTCGGCATGGTCGCGGGCGGCGTGCTGACGGACGCGCTCGGCTGGCGCTCCACGATGGCCCTGCTGTCGGTGTTCGCGCTGCTCGTGCTGCCGCTGGCCCCGGGCCTGCTGCCGGAGTCGCGCACCCCGGAGCGGCCACGCCTGGACGTGCCCGGCGCGGTCACCGTCACCACCGGTCTGCTGTCGCTGATCTACGCCCTGTCCACGGCCGCCGACCACGGTTTCGGCCGCCCGGACGTCCTCGTCACCCTGGTCGCCGGCCTGCTCCTGCTGGCCGCGTTCGCACTCGTCGAGTCCCGCACGGCCGCCCCGCTCGTCTCCCTGCCCATGCTGCGCCGCCGCACGGTGGCCTGGGGCAACGTGGGCGGTCTGGTCACCTTCTCGATGATGTCGACGGTGATCTTCGTGCTGACCCTGTACCTGCAGGAGATCCTGCGCCTGTCGGCCTTCGAGACGGGTCTGGTCTTCGGCGTGCAGGGCGTGCTGTCGGCCGTCGCCGGCACGCTCGCCCCGAAGGTGATCGGCCGCTTCGGCGCCCGCCGCACCCTGGTCGGCTCGCTGACCGGCCAGGGCGCGCTGATCGCGACGCTGCTCCTGCTGAACTCGCACGTCTGGTCGGTCTGGATCGCCACGGCCGCGGTCTCCCTGGCCAGCATGTGCCACCTGGGCGCGATCATCTCCTACGGCCTGACCGTCACCTCCGGTGTCCCGGACGAGGAGCAGGGCCTGGCCACCGGCCTGGTGACCTCCACCCAGCAGGTCGGCATCACGGTCGGCATCCCGCTGCTGGGCGTGCTGGCCACCACCTCGCACGACCTGATGGCCGGCGTCCACACGGTCCTCGCCCTGGACGCCGCGATCGTCCTGGCCGCCGCGGTCCTGGTCGCACTGGGCCTGCGCCAGGGCCGGAGCCGGGTCCGGTCCGAGGCCTGAACGATCTCGCCCCGCGCGGCCGTGTGCACCACACGGCCGCGCGCGCCGTTACGGCCGGTCCAGCCGCAGCCGCTCCGCCCGGGGCAGCCCCGCGACCACGAGGTCGTACGAGTCCTCGACCAGCTCGCGGACCAGCCGCGCCGGCAGCCCGCCGTCCACCGTCACCGTGTTCCAGTGCCGCTTGTTCATGTGGTACCCGGGGATGATCAGGCCGTCGTGCTCGCCGCGCAGCCGGACCGCGTCCTCCGGGTCGCACTTGAGGTTGACCGTGAGAGGCCGTGCGCCCAGGTTCGTCAGGGCGAACATCTTGCCCAGCACCTTGAAGACCGAGGTCTCGGGGTTGAACGGGAAGTCCTCCACGGCCGCGTTGAAGGACAGGCAGAAGGCGCGCAGCTCCTCGGGGGTCACTCGGGGTTCGCCTCCTCGGCGGCCGGCACGGGGACGGGCTCCACCAGCACCGTCACGATCTTGTTCCGGCGTCCGGCCGCGGCCTCCGCGGTCAGCTTCAGCCGGCGCTCGTCGGGCAGTTCGACCTCGGCCGAGGCGCCCGCGATGGGCACGCGGCCGAGGGCCTTGGCGAGCAGTCCGCCGACGGTCTCCACGTCCTCGTCGTCGTACTCCTCCAGGCCGTACAGCTCGCCGAGGTCGGTGATGTCGAGGCGGGCGGTGACCCGGAAGCGGTCGTCGCCGAGGTCGACGACGGGCGGGAGTTCGCGGTCGTACTCGTCGGTGATCTCGCCGACGATCTCCTCCAGGATGTCCTCGATCGTGACGATCCCGGCCGTGCCGCCGTACTCGTCGATGACGACGGCGACGTGGTTGCGTTCCTTCTGCATCTCGCGCAGCAGGTCGCCGGCGTTCTTGGTGTCGGGCACGAAGACGGCGGGCCGCATGGCGGTCGAGACCAGTTCGCTCTCGGCGTCCCTGCTGATGTGCGTCTTGCGGACCAGGTCCTTCAGATACACGATCCCGACGATGTCGTCCTCGCTCTCGCCGGTGACCGGGATCCGGGAGAACCCGGAGCGCAGGGCGAGGGTGAGGGCCTGCCGGATGGTCTTGAAACGCTCGATGGTGACCAGGTCGGTGCGCGGCACCATGACCTCGCGCACCAGCGTGTCGCCCAGCTCGAAGACCGAGTGCACCATGCGGCGCTCCTCGTCCTCGATCAGCGACTCCTGCTCGGCGAGGTCCACCAGCGCGCGCAGCTCGGCCTCGGAGGCGAACGGTCCGCGCCTGAAGCCCTTGCCGGGCGTGAGCGCGTTGCCGATGAGGATCAGCAGCGAGGGGATCGGCCCCATGATGCGGGCCAGCGGCAGCAGGACGTAGGCCGCCGCGGTCGCCGTGTTGAGCGGGTGCTGCCGGCCGATGGTGCGCGGCGAGACCCCCACGGCGACGTAGGACACCAGGACCATGACCCCGATGGCGACCAGCAGGGCCTGCCAGGTGTCGGTGAACTCCTCCAGGCAGGCGTAGGTCACCAGGGCCGCGGCCGCCATCTCGCAGGCGACGCGGACCAGCAGGGCCACGTTCAGGTAGCGGGTGGGGTCGGCGGCGATCTGCGCGAGCTTCGCACTGCCGCGCCGGCCGGACTTGGCGGCCTCCTCGGCGCGGAAGCTGGAGACCCGGGCGAGGCCCGCCTCCGCGCAGGCGGCGAGCCAGGCGACGACGACCAGCGCGATCGCGCCGACCACGATCTGCGGGGACATGCCGGCCGCTTACGAGACGGTCGGCGCCGGCGAGGGCCCGGTCAGCCCGCGGTCGGCCCGCCACCCGTCGACGATGGCGGCCTGGAGCCCGAACATCTCGGCCTTCTCGTCGGGCTCCTCGTGGTCGTAGCCGAGCAGGTGCAGCACGCCATGGACGGTGAGCAGCTGAAGCTCCTCGTCCATGGAGTGCTGAGTCTCGGCCTCGGCGCCCTGCTTGGCGGCGACCTCCGGGCACAGCACGATGTCGCCGAGCAGCCCCTGCGGCGGCTCGTCGTCGTCCTTCGACGGCGGCCGCAGCTCGTCCATCGGGAACGACATGACATCGGTGGGGCCCGGCAGGTCCATCCACTGGATGTGCAGCTGCTCCATGGCGTCGGCGTCCACGACGATCACCGAGAGCTCGGAGAGCGGGTGGATGCGCATCCGCGCGAGTGCGTAGCGGGCGATGTCGAGGATCGCCTGCTCGTCGACCTCGGTGCCGGACTCGTTGTTGACGTCGATCGACATGGTCGTGCTGGTCTACTTCCCCTTGGAGCCCTTGGCACCGGGCTTGCCGTGGCCGCCCTTGTGGGTGCCGTTCTCGGTGCCGTGCTTGCTGTCGTACAACTCGTACGCGTCGACGATACGGCCCACCAGCTTGTGCCGTACGACATCGTGGGAGGACAGCCGGGAGAAGTGGACGTCCTCGACCCCTTCGAGGATCTCCTGCACCTGCCGCAGACCGCTCTTGGTGCCGTTCGGCAGGTCGACCTGCGTCACGTCACCGGTGATCACGATCTTCGAGTCGAAGCCGAGGCGGGTGAGGAACATCTTCATCTGCTCGGGGCTCGTGTTCTGGGCCTCGTCCAGGATGATGAAGGCGTCGTTGAGCGTGCGGCCACGCATGTACGCGAGCGGCGCGACCTCGATGGTCCCGGCGGCCATGAGCCGCGGGATGGAGTCCGGGTCGAGCATGTCGTGCAGCGCGTCGTACAGCGGGCGCAGGTAGGGGTCGATCTTCTCGTAGAGCGTGCCCGGCAGGAACCCGAGCCGCTCCCCCGCCTCCACCGCCGGCCGGGTCAGGATGATCCGGTTGACCTGCTTGGACTGCAGGGCCTGGACGGCCTTGGCCATGGCCAGGTAGGTCTTTCCGGTACCGGCCGGGCCGATGCCGAACACGATGGTGTGCTTGTCGATCGCGTCGACGTACCGCTTCTGGTTGAGCGTCTTGGGGCGGATGGTCCGGCCCCGCGAGGACAGGATGTTCTGCGTCAGCACCTGCGCCGGGGTCTCCGGGCCGTCGCTCGTCCCGTTCTCGCTCGCCTTGAGCATGGCGATCGAGCGTTCCACTGCGTCCTCCGTCATCGGCTGCCCGGTGCGGAGCACCAGCATCATCTCGTCGAACACGCGCGAAATGAGGGCGACGTCGCTGGGGTCGCCGACCGCGCTGATCTCATTGCCCCGGACATGGATGTCGGCCGCCGGGAAGGCCCTCTCGATCACACGCAGGAGGGAGTCGCCGGAACCCAGCACGGTCACCATGGGGTGCTGGGCGGGGACGGTGAACTGCGCTCTCGCCTGCTCCTGCGCGGGGGTGTGAGCTGTGGGTGTCTGTGTCATGGGCCGGCGCTGAAGGCCTGCGCTTCCTCCTCGTCACGGCCGCGTAGCTGAGGGCGGCCTCGCGATTCCAGAGTACGACGGTGCACTGACAAGCCCGTAGGACTTTTCCAGGGGCGGCCTCCGGGCCGGTCCCGGGCCGACGCCCGTGGTTCAGCCGGAGCGGCGGAAACCGATGGTCGGCACGGCCCGCCGCAACGGCCACGGCCGGTCCAGTTCCTCCGGCACCAGCCCCTCGAGGAACTCGTACCGCCGCAATGCCATCGGCTCCTGCCCCGGAAGGGCCTGCACCCGCCGCCACCACGCCCCGATCTCCGACCACCCCGGCGCCGACAGCGACCCCCCGAACTCCTGCACCGACAGGGCCGCCGTGAGCCCGGCGAAGGCCAGCCGGTCCGCCAGCGGCCACCCCGCCAGCGACCCCGTCACGAACCCGGCGACGAACACGTCCCCCGCGCCCGTCGGATCCAGCGCCTCCACGGCGATCGCCGGCACCTCGGCCGCCTCCCCCGTCCGCCGGTCCACCGCGTACGCCCCCTCCGGCCCCAGGGTCACGACGGCCACCGGCACGTACTCGGTCAGGGCATGCGCGGCGACCCGCGGACAGTCGGCCCCGGTGTACCGCTTCGCCTCCTCCGCGTTCGGCAGAAACGCCTCGCAGTGCTCCAGGTCGGCGAGCCCGGCCAGATCCCACGCCCCGGTGTCGTCCCAGCCGACGTCCGCGAAGATCCGGGCCCCGTCCCGCGCGGCCTGGGCGATCCACGGCGCACGCGTGCCCGGCGTCAGCGAGGCCACGGCCGCACGCGCGCGGGGCGGGCAGTCCGGGGCCGTCTCCTCCGGCGGCGGCTCGTGCCCGTGGGACACCATCGTCCGCTCGCCCTCGTAGGCCATGGACACCGTCACCGGGGAGTGCCACCCGGGCACGGTCCGTGACGCCGCCAGATCGATGCCCTCGCCCTGTTCGAGCGCGTCCCAGCAGTACTCGCCGTAGTGGTCGTCCCCGAAGGCCGCCGCGAGGGAGGTCCTCAGGCCGAGCCGGGCCAGAGCGGTGGCCATGTTGGCGACCCCGCCGGGGCTGGATCCCATGCCCCGGGCCCAGGACTCGGTGCCGCGCACGGGCGCCGAGTCCAGGCCGGTGAAGATGATGTCGAGGAAGACCGTGCCCGTCAGATAGACGTCCCAGGGCGGATCACCGGGCGCGCGCAGCGCGGCGAGCGGGTCGACCTGGGCCTGACAGCGCGCGGCGGTGGTGAGGTGTTCCGGTTCCTCTCCGAGGATCGTGTGCGACGGGGTCACGGTGCGCTCCCTGGCGTGGTGCGGGTCTGGCCAGTGTGCACCAATCGGCCCGTCGCGCAGGGGCTTACCAGCGGGGCATCACCGGTTGCCGCCAGCCCGGTTCGCCGGCCCGCATCGCCGCCGCGTCGTCGCGGTCCCGCAGCGAGCCGTCGTCCTCGGCCCACCGCCGGTGCAGCCGGGCCAGTTCGTCCCGGTCGAGCTCGACGCCGAGGCCGGGTGCGTCGGAGACCGCGACCCTGCCGTCCCGGAATGCGAGCCGCTCGGTGAGGACGTCCTCGGACTGCCAGGGATAGTGGGAGTCGCAGGCGTGGTGAAGGCCGGGGACGGTGGCCGCGACCTGGGTCATCGCGGCGAGGCTGATCCCCAGGTGCGTGTTGGAGTGCATCGAGATCCCGACCCCGAACGCGGCGCAGATCGCGGCGAGTTCGCGGGTGTTGCGCAGCCCGCCCCAGTAGTGGTGGTCGGAGAGCACGACCTGCACGGCGTCGCGGGTGAACGCCTCCCTGATCTCCCCGAAGGTGGTCACGCACATGTTGGTGGCGAGCGGCACGTCGGTCCCCGCCGACACCTCCGCCATCGCGGGTGTGCCCAGCGCCGGGTCCTCCAGGTACTCGAGGACGTCCCCGAGTTCCTTCGCCACCTTCAGCGAGGTCCCGACGGACCAGGCGCCGTTGGGGTCGAGGCGCAGCGGGTGCCCGGGGAAGGCCTCGGCGAGGGCCCGTACGGCCGCGATCTCCTGGTCGGGCGGGAAGACGCCGCCCTTGAGCTTGAAGGACGTGAAGCCGTACCGCTCCTTGAACCTCCGTGCCTGCTCCACCACTCCGGCCGGGTCGAGGGCGGCTCCCCAGTCGTCGGGCTCGGCCGGGACGCCCGCGGGGTGTCCTGCCCACTTGTAGAACAGGTAGGCGCTGTACTCGACGGTGTCCCGCAGCTTGCCGCCGAGCAGCGCGTGCACGGGCAGTCCGAGCGCCTTGCCCTGGGCGTCGAGACAGGCGACCTCGAAGGCGGACAGCACGGACAACCGCAGCTTGTCGGCGCTCTGCACACCGCGCAGCCCGCCGGCGTCCACCTGTCCCTGGACCCGCGACTCGTCGACGCCGAGGTCGATCGCGAACAGTCCGTTCACGTCCATGACCGACCGGCCGGGGAGCCGCTCGGCCAGCGGGCCGGCCAGTTCCAGGTACTTGGTGTCGCCGTAGGTCTCGCCGAGGCCGGTGGTCCCGTCGGCGGTGACGATCTCCACGATCAGCCGCGGGGTGTACGGCTGGTGCACGCCCTGGGTGTTGAGCAGCGGCGCGTCGGCGACCAGGATCGGTGTCAGCCGCACCTCGGCGATGGTCAGGTCACGGGTCACAGGGAGGCTCCTACGAGGTCGAGTCCGGCGGTGAGCAGGGCCTTGAGGTCGGCGAGGTCGGCCGGCCCGGGGTCGGCGAGCGGGGCGCGCACGGGTCCGACGCGCTGTCCGCGCAGCCGGGCCGCCGCCTTCACCAGGGACACGGCGTACCCGGGCGCGCGGTCGCGGAGCTCAACGAAGGGGACGTAGAAGTCCCGGAGCAGCTTGTCGAGCGTTCCCTGCGCCCCGTCGCGGAGGGCGGTGAAGAAGGCGCCGGCGATCTCGGGTGCGAAGGCGTGCACGGCGGAGGAGTAGGCGGGGACGCCGACGGTGGCGTAGGCGCGGGCCTGGATCTCGGCGGTGGCGGCGCCATTGAAGAAGAGGAAGCCGTCGGGGGCGGCGAGGGTGAGGCGCTGGAGCCGGTCGAGGTCGCTGTGGCCGTCCTTGAGGCCGACGACGTTCGGGATGCGCGCGATGCGCTGCAAGGTGTCCGCGCCATAAGCGACTTGGCCGCGCTGGTAGGCGATCAGCGGCAGCCGGGTGCGCTCGGCGAGCCGCTCCAGCTGGGCGGCGAGACCGTCCTGCGGGGCGTCGACCAGATAGTGCGGCAGCACGAGCAGGGCGTCGGCGCCGGCCTCCTCGGCGATCCGCGCGAACCGGGCGGCCTGCGCCCAGCCGTATCCGGTCCCGGCCACGACCGGCACCCGGCCGGCGACCTCCTCGGCGGTGATCCGGACGACGGTCCGGTACTCCTCCTCGTCCAGCGAGAAGAACTCGCCGGTGCCGCAGGCCGGGAAGACGGCGCCGGGCCCGGCGGCCAGCCGGCCCGCGACATGGGAGCGCAGGCCGTCGGGGTCGAGGGAGCCGTCGTCCCGGAAGGCGGTGAGCGGAAAGGACAGCACACCGCGTTCCATGCCCTCGCGCAGCCGCCGCACCACATCCCCGGGACTCGGATCGCCGCCCACTTCATCATCTCCTCTTGTGAATGGCGTCTACATATGCGAACGCAGCTTAGCGCCTCCTACCCGAGCGCCCACGACGCAAACCGAAAAGTGACGCAGATCGCACCTGGTGACCTTCTTCCGGAATCCGCGTGCTTGGTACAACTTCCTTGCGCGTTCCTGTCCGTCGACGGTCGTCGCCCCTCCCCCCTTCTCCGCACCCTTCCTTTCGCCTGCCCTGGGAACGCCCGTGTCCGCCCCCCGCCCCCTGCCCTGGCCCCTCGTCGCCCTTTTCACGGCCGGGTACCTCGCGCCCTATCTGCTGCCGACCACCGTCGGCCGGCTCGATTCCGCGCTTCCGCTCACCGCCACGCAGGCCGGGGCCATCGGCAGTGCCCTGCTGCTGAGTTCGGCGACGGCGGGTTTCCTGCTGGCCTCCCGGGTCGACCGCCTCGGCCCCCGCGCGCTCGCCCGGCTCGGTCTCGCCCTCGCCGTCCTCGGCTACGGCGGTGCCGCCCTCACCGGTTTCGTGCCCGCCGTCGTCGCGGGCGCCGTCGTCGGCGGGTTCGGGTCCGGCACGGTCACCGCGGTCGCCGCGAGCGGCATCGCCGCACAGCCCGACCCGCACCGGGTCACCACGCTCGGCCTGCTCGGCGTCTCCGCCCTCGCCGGCGCCCTGTACCTGACGATCCCGCACCTCGGCCCCGGCCACGGCCTGCCCCTGGCGGCCATCGCGCTCACCGCGCTCGCCGTCCTCCCGCTCACCGGCCGCCTGTCCGGCCGTACCGCACCGGCCCGCACGGCCGCCGTCCGCGGCCGCCTCCCCCGCCCGCGCGCCGGACTGCTGCTGGCCGCCGCCATGCCCTGCTGGTCGCTCGCGCAGAACTCCCTGTGGGGCGTCAGCGGCCGGATCGGACTCGACCAGGCCCACCTGACCGAGGTCACCGTCGGCGCGGTGTTCGCCCTCGCGCTCGGCGCCGGGCTCGTCGGGGTCCTCGGCGCGGGCGCGCTCGGCCCCCGGCTGGGCCTCGCCCTGCCCATCGGTGCCGGTACGGCCCTGATCGCGGGCTGCATCGCGCTCAGCGCCTCGGCAACCGGTCTGCGGGCCTTCGCGGCGGGCGAGATCTCCTGGAACCTGCTCTACCCGGTCGTCCTGTCGTACGTCATCGGCCTCGCCGCCTCCCTGGACCCGCGCGGCCGCTGGGCGGTGCTGGTCGGCTCGGCGTCCTCGCTGGGAACGGCGGCGGGACCGCTGACGGGGAGCGTGCTGGCGGGGTGGGCGGGCTTCCCCACGATGGGGACGGTCCTCGGCGCCGGGCTGCTGCTGATCGCCGTACCGATGACGGCGGTGGCGCTGCGGGCGGGCAGGCGGCCCCTCCCGGTCGTGGAACTCCCGGTGGAGACGCCCGCCGTGCCCGCGCAGAGCGACTACGACACCGCGTCGCCGGCGAACTCGTACGCGTCGACCTCGGCGAGGTAACGCGCCCGCAGCTCCTCGTCGTCCTCCAGGAAGGAGGCGAGGAAGGAGTTGCGGGCCAGCTCGCGCAGCCGGTCCTCGGTCAGGCCCAGGGTCCGGTGCACGGCCGCGAAGTTGTCGCCCGCGTACCCCCCGAAGTACGCGGGGTCGTCGGAGTTGACCGTGCACAGCAGTCCGGCGTCGAGCATGTCCGGCAGCGGGTGGTCGGCGAGGGTGTCCACGGTCCGCAGCCGGACGTTGGACAGCGGGCAGAGCGTCAGCGGGACCCGCTCCCGGACCAGCCGCTCGACCAGTGCCGGGTCCTCCATGCAGCGCAGCCCGTGGTCCACGCGCTCGACGCCGAGCACGTCCAGCGCCTCGCCGATGTACTCCGGCGGCCCCTCCTCACCGGCGTGCGCGACGCGGCGCAGCCCGAGCGCGGCGGCCGCCTCGTACACCTCGCGGAACTTCACCGGCGGATGCCCGACCTCGGCGGAGTCCAGGCCGACGCCGGTGATCCGGTCGAGGTAGGGCCGGGCGGCCTCCAGGGTCTCCATGGCCGACTCGGCCGACTCGTCCCGCAGGAAGCAGAGGATCAGCCTGGTGGAGATCCCGTGGCTGCGCCGGCTGTTTCCCAACGCCCCCCACAGCCCCTCCACGACCGTGCCCATGGACACGCCCCGTGCGAGGTGGGCCTGCGGGTCGAAGAAGATCTCGGCGTGCCGGACGCCCTGCGCGGCGGCCCGGGTCAGGTAGGCGTCGGCCAGGTCGGCGAAGTCCCGCTCGGTGCGCAGGACGGCCATGAGCTCGTAGTACAGGTTCAGGAAGGACTGGAGGTCCTCGAAGTCGTACGCCTTGCGGAGCTCGTCGGTGTCCGCGTACGGGAGGGTCACGCCGTTGCGGGCGGCCAGCTCGAACGCCAGCTCCGGCTCCAGGGTGCCTTCGATGTGGAGGTGCAGTTCTGCTTTCGGGAGGGGCATCAAAGCATCGTACGGATCTTTCACCGCCGTTTCGGAACCGGCACCCGCTGCAGGTCGTGTGCCACGGTCAGCTCACCCTCGAAGCCGGCCGCCCGCGCCTGCCGCTCGAACTCCTCGGGCTCCGAGTAGCGCTGGCTGAAGTGGGTGAGGACGAGATGGCGTACGCCCGCCTCCCGGGCGACGGCGGCGGCCTGCCCCGCGGTCAGGTGACCGTGTTCCACGGCCAGTTCGACGTCGTCGTCCAGGAAGGTCGACTCGATGACCAGCAGATCGCAGCCCTCGGCGAGCGCGTGTACGCCGGCGCAGAGCCGGGTGTCCATGACGAACGCGAACCGCTGCCCGCGCCGCACCTCGCTGACGTCCTCCAGCGTGACGTCCCCCAGCCGGCCCTCGCGCTGCAGCCGGCCGACGTCCGGGCCCTTGATCCCGTGCGCGGCGAGCCGGTCGGGCAGCATCCGGCGGCCGTCGGGTTCGATCAGGCGGTAGCCGTAGGACTCCACCGGATGCGAGAGCCTGCGCGCCTCCAGGATGTACGCCGGCGTCACGGCGAGGATGCCGTCGGCGGCGACCGGCGCCTCGGTGATGCCGACCGTCTCCCGGTACGCCGTCGCGTACCGCAGGCGGTCGAAGAAGCGCTGCCCGGAGCGCGGGTAGTGCGCGGTGACCTCGTGCGGCACCTGGTCCAGGTTGATCCGCTGGATGACACCGGCGAGACCCAGGCTGTGGTCACCGTGGAAGTGCGTGACACAGATCCGGTTCAGGTCGTGGGCGGCGACCCCGGCGCGCACCATCTGCCGCTGGGTGCCCTCGCCGGGGTCGAACAGCACGCCCTCGCCGTCCCACCGCAGCAGATAGCCGTTGTGGTTGCGGTGCCTGGTCGGGACCTGACTGGCGGTGCCGAGTACGACGAATTCGCGGACCGACATGGTGACTTAACCGGGAGGCCATTCCAGGCCACGGCCGCCGAGGACGTGCGCGTGGGCGTGCCAGACGGTCTGGCCGGCGCCGCTGCCCGTGTTGAAGACGACGCGGTAGCTGTCGAGCTTCTCCTCGTCGGCCACGGCCTGGGTCTCGGCGAGGACGTCGGCGGCGAGCTGGGGGGCGCCGGCGCCGAGTGCGGCCGCGTTCTCGTAGTGGGCCTTGGGGATCACCAGGATGTGGGTGGGGGCCTGGGGGTTTATGTCCCGGAAGGCGACGGTGGTGTCCGTCTCACGGACGATGGTCGCCGGGATGTGCCCTGCGACGATCTTGCAGAACAGGCAGTCGTCCTGCGGTTCGCCGGCCATGCGTGTGCCTCCTCACGCTGGTGATCAGTACCGGTGCATCGTAGTCGCTCAAGTCGGCATACCCGGCGGTGTCTTCGCGGGCACCGACGCCAGGGCCTCCAGCGCGAGCCGGATCGCCTCGTCCAGCTGGGTGTCGCGGCCCTCCGCCCAGTCCTGCGGGCGCTGTACGACCTCCACGTCGGGATCCACCCCGTGGTTCTCCACGTCCCACCCCACGCCTTCCAGCCACATCGCGTACTTCGGCTGGGTGACCAGGGTGCCGTCGACCAGGTGGTAGCGGCTGTCGATGCCGATGACGCCGCCCCAGGTGCGGGTGCCCACGACCGGGCCGATGCCGAGGGCCTTGATCGCCGCGTTGACGATGTCGCCGTCGGAGCCGGAGAACTCGTTGGCGACGGCGACGACCGGGCCGCGCGGGGCGTCGAGCGGGTAGCTGGTGGGGCGCATGCCACGCGGGAGGTCCCAGCCGATGACGCGGCGGGCGAGTTTCTCCACGACCAGCTGGGAGGTGTGGCCGCCGCGGTTCTCCCGGACGTCGACCACGAGCCCCTCGCGGGCGACCTCGACGCGCAGGTCCCGGTGGATCTGCGCCCAGCCGGGCGCCTGCATGTCGGGCACGTGCAGGTAACCGAGCCGGCCGTCCGAGGCGGCGTGGACGTGGGCGCGCCGGTCGGCCACCCAGGCGTGGTACCGCAGGGGTTCCTCGTCGGCGACCGGGATGACGACCGTGTGCCGGGGTTCGCCGCCGCCCGCCGGGGAGACGGTCAGTTCCACCGGGTGGCCGGCCGTGCCGACGAGCAACGGACCCGGTCCCGTCACCGGGTCGACGGGATGCCCGGCGACGGCGATGATCGCGTCGCCCGGGCGGACGGCGACACCGGGTGCGGCCAGCGGGGAGCGGGCGTCCGGGTCGGAGGTCTCCGCGGGCAGGATGCGGTCGATCCGCCAACTGCCGTCCGGGTGCCGGGAGATGTCCGCGCCCAGCAGTCCGTGCCGGGCGCCGCCGCCGGAGCCGCCGGCGGGGATGACATAGGCGTGCGAGGTGCCGAGTTCGCCGTGCACCTCCCACAGCAGGTCGACGAGGTCGCTGTGGGTGGCGAGGCGGGCCAGGAGGGGGCGGTAGCGGTCGAGGACGCCCGCCCAGTTCGCGCCGCCGAGGTCGGGACGCCAGAAGTGGTCGCGCATGAGGCGCCCGGTCTCGTCGTACATCTGCCGCCACTCGGCGGCCGGGTCGAGGGTCTGCCGGATCCGGGCGAGGTCGACGGAGACGCTGGTGTCACCATCGTCGTCGGTGCCGGTACGGCGGTCGCTGGGGACGACCCGGAGCCGGCCGTCGGTCCACAGCAGCACGCGTTTGCCGTCGCCGCTGACCTCGAAGTGGTCGGCGTCGGAGGCCAGGTGCTCCAGGCGCCGCTGGGCGAGGTCGTAGCGCTCCAGCTCGGTGTGCGGATCGGGGTCCTCGGGGTGGGCGCGGGCCGTGCCGAGGACCCCGTGCACGGGATGGCGCAGCCAGAGCACGCCGTCCTTGGCGGCACGGAGGGCGGAGTACCGGCCGGCCTCCACCGGGAAGGGCACGATGCGGTCGGCGAGGCCTTCGAGGTCGATACGGGTCGCGGGGGTGCCCTCGCCGTCCGGGGTCTCGTCCTTGTCGGAGGTCTCGAAGGGACGGCCGTGCCGTTGCGGGCCGAAGGGCGAGGGTGTGGTGGCGGCCAGGGTGATCAGGTGCGGGCGGGCGCCGACCACGAACGCGAGGTCGAAGACGTGCTCGTCGTAGACCGGGTCGAAGGCGCGGTTGGAGAGGAAGGCGAGGTGTTTGCCGTCGAGGGTGAAGGCGGGGGCGTAGTCCTGGAAGCGCAGGGGGGTCGCCTCGGTGACCGACAGGTCGGTGGTGTGGGCGACGCGCAGCTGCGAGAGCGGGCGGGGGCCGGGGTGGGCCCAGGCGAGCCAGGCGGAGTCGGGTGAGAAGGCGAGGCCGGAGACCTCGCCGTCGTCGCTGCTGTCGACCTCACGGACCTCGCCGGTCTCGCGCTCGACGAGCAGCAGGCGTCCGTCGTGCGCGGCGACGGCGGCCCTGCTGCCGTCGGGGGCCACGGCCAGTTCCAGGACCCGGCCCAGCTGTCCGGCGGCGAGCCGGCGCGGGGGCGCACCGGGCACGGTGCCGGTGGCCGGGGCGAACTCCAGGGCGTCCTCGCCCTCCGCGTCCGTCACCCACACCACCCATTCCTCGCCGTCGGCGCGGAAGGCGCGCGGCATCCGGGCACGGACGCCCGGCGTGGCTGCGAGGGCGCGGGCGGGGCCGGAGCGGTGGGTGACCCAGTGGATTCCGCCGCGCACACAGACGGCGCTGCCGCGCGCGGCGTGGTCGGGGGACGCCTCGCCGAACCAGCGGGCGGCGTTCACCGGACGGGGGCGCAGATCGACCCGTGGCCCGCCGAGGCGTACGTCCAGCCGACGCGGTTCGGCGCCCTCCAGGTCGTCCAGCAGCCACAGTTCACCGGCACAGCCGTAGACGACCCGGGTGCCGTCACCGGAGGCGTGGCGGGCGTAGAAGCCGTCGATCGGGGTGTGCCGGCGCAGGTCGGAGCCGTCGGCGAGGGAGGAGTAGAGCGCGCCCGTGCCCTCGTGGTCACAGAGGAAGGCGATCCGGTCGCCGGCCCACACCGGGCACTCGATGTTCCCGTCGACGTCGTCGTGCAGCCGGACGAACTCCCCGCTCCCCTCCCGGTCGATCCACAGCTTGCCCGCCGTGCCGCCCCGGTAGCGCTTCCAGTGGGCGGCCTCACGGCCCATCGGCGCGGACAGCAGCACGGTGGCCGGGCCGTGGGCCACAGCGCCCACCGGGCCGTACGGCAGGGTCTCGGCGGGGCCGCCGTCCAGCGGGACGGCGTGCGCCCAGGTGCGCCGGAAGCTGGCCTGGCCGTGCGCGCCGAGCGCCAGCACCCGGCCGTCGGCGGTCCAGCCGCGCACCTCGGTACGGCGGTTGCCCCAGTAGGTCAGCCGGTCGGCCGGGCCGCCGTCGACGGGGGCGACATGCACCTCGGGCGCGCCGTCGCGGGTGGAGGTCCAGGCGAGGAACCGTCCGTCCGGGGATATCCGGGGCGTGGTCACCGGCATGTTGTCGGCGCTGACCCGCCAGGCCCGGCCGCCGTCGAGCGGCGCGAGCCACACGTCGTCCTCGGCGACGAACGCCACCAGGTCGCCGTGAACATGGGGGAACCGGAGATAGGCGGAAGACGTCGTGGTTCGCGTCGCAGCGGCCTGAGTCACCCCGTCACTGTACGCAGCGACGGGTGTGCCCCGCTCCCGGTTCCGATCACTTGCCCTGGACGGGCCAGCAGGTCGGGTCGCCCTTGCACCACAGGGTCCGGGTGACGGTGACGGTCACGGCCGGCTGCCCGCCCCCGGGGTGGTGGGTGGGCGGCCGGTACGTGGGCCCGGGCGTGGCATCGCAGTCCCCGAGCCCGTCGACGTGGAACACCTGTCTGCCGCCGACCCTGGCGGTCAGGTCCCCGCGCACACAGGCCCCGTCGACGGCCTTGGTCACCCTCCCGGTGACGGTGATCTTCCGCCCGTCCTTGGTCTCGCCCCGGCAGTCGACGGAGACGACGGTGGTCTCGCTCGGCGAGGGCGTCCTGCCCGCCGCCCTGCCGGCGCTGCCGTAGGCGCCGGTGCAGGTGAGCCAACTGACGTCGACGTGCTGCCGCTCGAGCTCCGCCGTCGCGGTGGTGTCGGTGGTGTAGGCGGCCCCGGCGGTACTGAGATCACCGGGTTGGCACGCGACCACGGCCGCCCCGGCGACACCGACCAGTCCCGCGACGACCACGCGCCGCACCCCACGACGATTCCGCCTCAAAACCCCCATGCAGGGCAGAGTGCCACCGGACCGGACGGCGGGGAAGGCCGCTTACGGCCACTCATCCGTTCGGGCACGGGGCGGCACCCCGCGGAGCGCCTGGCCGCCGACCGCGACGGGACTGCCGTCGATCCGCACCGGCCCGGCGTCGTAAGGGCCTTCGCCGTCACCCTCGCAGCAGCAGCCACTGCTGGAGTTCGACCAGGTTGCCCTCCGGGTCCTTGAGGTGGGCCACGCGCATGCGGTCGGTCATGGGGGCCGGGCCGTGCAGCAGGGTCGCGCCGCGGGAGGTGATCCGTGCGCAGTAGGCGTCCAGGTCGTCGACGCGCAGGACGACCAGGGAGCGGTGCCCGGTGGCGGTCTCGCCCAGCTCGTCCAGGACCTCGGCCATCATCGAACGGTCCTGCAGCGCGATCCCGGCGGAGCCGGTGTGCGGGCTGAACTTCTCGTACGGTCCCTCGGTCGCCCCGGACTGCGGCTTGAGGCCGAGGACGTCGGCGTAGAAGCGGTAGCAGGCGGCGAAGTCGGTGACCAGGAGCCGGACTTGGGCGAGTTCCACGGTGTCCCCCAGGTGTCAGGACCAGCGGCCGGTACGGCCCAGCAGCAGGGCCGCCGCGGCGGTGCCGGCGGTTGATGTGCGCAACACGGTAGGACCGAGCACGTACGCCCGCGCGCCCGCCTCCTCGAACAGCGTCAACTCGTCCCGGGCGACGCCCCCTTCGGGCCCGACGACCAGCACGATCTCGCCCTCGGAAGGGAGTTCGGCGCTCGCCAGCGGCAGGCTCTCGTGCGCGAAGTCGGAGTGCAGCACCGCGGCGAAGTCGGCTTTGGCGAGAAGTGCGGCAACCTGTTTGGTGGTCGCGGCGTCCGCGACCTCCGGGAAGCGCAGCCGGCGGGACTGTTTGCCGGCCTCGCGCGCGGTGGCCCGCCACTTGGCGAGCGCCTTCAGGCCCCGCTCGCCCTTCCACTGGGTGATGCACCGGGCGGCCTGCCAGGGCACGATCGCGTCGACGCCGGTCTCCGTCATCGTCTCCACGGCCAGCTCGCCGCGGTCCCCCTTGGGCAGGGCCTGGACGACGGTGATCCGGGGACTGGGCTCGGGCTCCACCGGGAACTCGAACGGCTCGACCACCAGATGGTCCTTGCCCGGCACACCCACGACGACGCCGGCCGCGCCCCGCCCCCTGCCGTCCGTCAGCACCACGTTCTCCCCGGGCTGCAACCGCCGTACGGAGACCGCGTGCCGCCCCTCGGGGCCCCGCACGTCGACCAGCGAGCCGGGGCCCACGCCCTCGAGCGAGTCGACGACGAACACCGGCGCGGTCATCGCGGGCCGCCCTTGGCCGACAACGCTGTCCGGGCGGCGTCGAGTTCGGCGGCCAGCACCGCCACGAGCTCCCCGGCCGGCAGCTCCCGGGCCAGCCGGTGTCCCTGGCCCGCCCACAGCGCCATGCCCTGCGCGTCGCCGGCCTTGGCGGCGGCCTTGCGCAGCGGCGAGGTGAGGTGGTGGATCTCCGGGTAGGCGGCGGGGGCGTACGGCCCGTGCTCGCGCAGGAAGCGGTTGACCAGTCCGCGCGCCGGGCGGCCGGAGAAGGCGCGGGTCAACTCGGTGCGCGCGAACAGGGGGTTGGTCAGCGCCTGCTTGTGCACGGCCTGGGCGCCGGACTCGGAGGTGGCGAGGAAGGCGGTGCCCAGCTGGGCCGCGCTCGCGCCGGCGGCGAGGACCGCGGCGATCTGGCCGCCGCGCATGATGCCGCCGGCGGCGACGACCGGGATGCCCACGGCCTCGCGGATCTGCGCGACCAGCGACAGCAGTCCGATACCGGAACCGTCGTTCTCGGCCAGGTCGCGGTGGGTGCCCTGGTGGCCGCCGGCCTCCACGCCCTGCGCGATCACGGCGTCCGCCCCGGCCTGCTCGACGGCGCGGGCCTCCTCGGCGGTGGTTGCGGTGACCAGGGTCAGGGTGCCGGCCCTGCGCAGCTTGTCGAACACCTCCCGGCTCGGCACTCCGAAGTGGAAGGAGACCACCGGCACCGGGTTGTCGAGGAGCACGGCGAGCTTCGCCTCGTAGCCGTCGTCCCGGCCGCTGTCGGGGTCGCCCAGCTCGGTCTCGTACCAGGCGGCCTCGCCGGCCAGCTGGTGGGCGTAGACCTCGACGGCCCCCGACTCGGCATACTCGGGCTGGGGCATGAACACGTTCACGCCGAAGGGGCGGCCGGTGAGCCCCCGCAGCTGCTTGATCTCCTGGTACATGCCGTCGGCGGTCTTGTATCCGGCGGCGAGGAACCCGAGGCCGCCGGCCTCGGAGACGGCGGCGGCGAGCTGCGGGACGGAGACACCGCCCGCCATGGGGGCCTGCACGATCGGGTGGGGGAAGAGATCGGTCAGTGCGGAGGACATGACCGCATGTTGTCACGTCCTCCGAACAAGTCCGAATCCGGGCTTCCCCCGGCCTATGCCAGGTGCAATACCCGAGATCAGCGTCCGTTGAAGGCGTCCTTCAGCCGCGAGAACAGCCCCTGCCGCCCCGGCTGACCGTGCCCGCCCGGGGGCCACCCCCCGGACCCCCGGTCACCCGCCAGCGGACGTCAGCGTCCGTTGAAGGCGTCCTTCAGCCGCGAGAACAGCCCCTGCTGCCCCGGCTGGAACTGACCCTGCGGGCGTTCCTCGCCGCGCAGCTTGGCCAGCTCGCGCAGGAGCCGTTCCTGCTCCGGGTCCAGCTTGGACGGGGTCTGCACCTCGACGTGCACGATCAGGTCACCCCGGCCGCCGCCGCGCAGATGCGTGACACCACGGTTGTGCAGCGGGATCGACTGGCCGGACTGGGTACCGGGCCGGATGTCGACCTCCTCCATGCCGTCCAGCGTCTCCAGCGGCACCTTGGTGCCGAGCGCCGCCGCCGTCATCGGGATCGTCACCGTGCAGTGCAGGTCGTCGCCGCGCCGCTGGAAGGTCGGGTGCGGCAACTCGTGGATCTCGACGTACAGGTCACCGGCGGGACCGCCACCGGGGCCGACCTCGCCCTCACCGGCGAGCTGGATCCGGGTGCCGTTGTCGACACCGGCCGGGATCTTGACGGTGAGCGTGCGCCGGGAGCGGACGCGGCCGTCGCCGGCGCACTCCGGGCACGGGGTCGGGACCACGGTGCCGAAGCCCTGGCACTGGGGGCAGGGGCGCGACGTCATGACCTGGCCGAGGAAGGACCGGGTGACCTGCGAGACCTCACCGCGGCCCCGGCACATGTCACACGTCTGCGCGGTCGTCCCCGGAGCCGCGCCCTCGCCGTTGCAGGTGTTGCAGACGACGGCCGTGTCGACCTGGATGTCCTTGGTGGTCCCGAAGGCCGCCTCGTCCAGTTCGACCTCGATGCGGATCATCGCGTCCTGGCCGCGCCGGGTGCGCGAGCGCGGGCCGCGCTGCGACGCCGTACCGAAGAACGCGTCCATGATGTCGGAGAAGTTGCCGAAGCCGCCGGCCCCGAAGCCGCCCGCGCCGGCGCCGCCCGCCTGCGAGAGCGGGTCGCCGCCGAGGTCGTAGACCTGCTTCTTCTGCGGGTCCGACAGCACCTCGTAAGCGGCGTTGATCTCCTTGAACCGCTCCTGGGTCTTCGGGTCCGGGTTGACGTCCGGGTGCAGCTCGCGCGCGAGCCGACGGAACGCCTTCTTGATCTCATCCTGCGACGCGTCGCGGCGCACGCCGAGAACGGCGTAGTAGTCCGTGGCCACTTACGACTCCGCCAGGATCTGTCCGACGTACCGTGCCACTGCGCGTACCGCTCCCATCGTTCCCGGGTAGTCCATGCGGGTCGGTCCGACCACGCCGAGCTTGGCAACCGCCTCGCCGCCCGAACCGTAGCCGACCGACACGACGGAGGTGGAGTTGAGTCCCTCGTGGGCGTTCTCGTGCCCGATGCGCACCATCACGCCCGGATCCTTCGCCTCGCCGAGGAGCTTGAGGAGCACGACGTGCTCCTCCAGTGCCTCCAGGACGGGCCGGATCGTGAGGGGAAAGTCATGTCCGAAGCGGGTGAGATTGGCGGTACCGCCGATCATCAGCCGCTCCTCGTTCTCCTCCACGAGTGTCTCCAGGAGTGTGGAGAGCACCGTGGAGACCGTACCGCGGTCCTCCGGCTCGAAGGCGTCCGGGAGGTCCTCGACCAGCTTCGGCACGTCCGTGAAGCGGCGCCCCGCGACCCGGCTGTTCAGCCGAGCGCGAAGATCCGCGAGCGACGCCTCCCCGAACGGCGCCGGGCAGTCCACCATCCGCTGCTCGACCCGGCCGGTGTCCGTGATCAGCACGAGCATCACGCGCGCGGGGGCGAGTGAGAGCAGTTCCACGTGCCGGACGGTGGACCGGGTCAGGGAGGGGTACTGCACGACGGCGACCTGCCGCGTGAGCTGCGCGAGCAGCCGCACGGTCCGCGCCACGACGTCGTCGAGGTCGACGGCGCCCTCCAGGAAGTTCTGGATCGCCCGCCGCTCGGGCGCCGTCATCGGCTTGACGCCCGCCAGCTTGTCCACGAACAGCCGGTAGCCCTTGTCGGTGGGGATGCGCCCGGCACTGGTGTGCGGCTGCGCGATGAACCCCTCGTCCTCCAGGGCCGCCATGTCGTTGCGGACCGTCGCCGGGGACACCCCGAGGTTGTGCCGCTCGGTCAGGGCCTTCGACCCGACCGGCTCCTCGGTGCCGACGTAGTCCTGGACGATGGCGCGCAGTACCTGGAGCCTGCGTTCACTCAGCATTCGCGCGCACCTCCAGCACGTCGTCGTCCCCTCTGTCCCGCGATTCGTCCGCTTGGCACTCTTCGCATGCGAGTGCCAGCGTTCCCGGGCCCAGTGTACGGCTGTCGGGTACACCCAGGGCAAGGTCGGTGCGGTCGCGGCGGCACTTGGGGCTAGCGTCGCGGTATGACGGTGACTTGGGAAGAGCTGGGGTGGGAGCGGCTGGCCGCCGGGGCCGGCCGGTGCCGGCTGCCCGGCTGGGACTGCACGGTCGGGCTGGTCCTCGGGGAGGGTACGGCGCTGATGGTGGACGCCGGCTCCAGCCTGGCCGAGGGCGCGCGGCTACGGGCGCAGGCCGAGGAACTGGCCGACGGCCGTGTGACCCATCTCGCGCTCACGCATCCCCATTTCGACCACGTCTTCGGGGCGCCCGTCCTCGCGGGGGCGGAGGTGTACGCGGCGGTGGGCGTCGACGCGGTGTTCGCCCGCGAACGCGCCGAGCTGCGCCTGGACGCGATGCGCAACGGGCTCCCGGTGGCGGACGCCGACGAGGCGGTGGACGCGCTGGTGCCGCCCCGCCACCTGGTCTCCGGCGAGTGGACACTGGACCTCGGCACCGGCCGCCAGGCGCTGCTGGCGAACGTGGGCCCGGGTCACACGGCACACGACCTCGCGGTCCTGGTCCCCGGCTCCCCGGAGGTGGTCTTCTGCGGCGACCTGGTCGAGGAGTCCGGCGAGCCCCAGGCCGGCCCGGACGCGCTCCCGTCCCGCTGGCCGGACGCCCTGGACCGGCTCCTCTCGCTGGGCGGCGAGGACGCGCTGTACGTGCCCGGTCACGGAGCGGTGGTGGACGCGGCGTTCGTGCGGCGGCAGCGCGATGAGCTGGCGGCGCGTTTCGGCGTGTCGTAGGCGCGGCCGTACGGCTTCTCCTATCGTCACTCGAATGCGCCCACCCGTCTCCCGCCACCGCCCTTCCAACGGGGGCCCCTCGGGCCCGCGCCCTCGTTCGTACTCCCCCGACCTGACCCCGCCGTGGAAGGAGCCGAAGTCCGTGCCGGAGGTGCCGGCGGAGCCGGGCCTGGTGGTGGAGGAGCCCGGCACCGGGTTCTGCGGGGCGGTGATCCGCTGCGAGGCCGGCACGGTGACGCTGGAGGACCGCTTCGGCAAGCACCGGGTGTTCCCGCTGGAGCCCCGGGGCTTCCTGCTGGAGGGCCGGGTGGTGACGCTCGTACGACCGTCCTCGTCGGCTCCGGTACGGCCCACCCGTACGGCTTCCGGCTCGGTCGCCGTCCCCGGCGCCCGCGCCCGCGTGGCCCGCGCCGGGCGCATCTACGTGGAGGGCCGGCACGACGCCGAGCTGGTCGAGAAGGTCTGGGGCGACGACCTGCGCATCGAGGGCGTGGTCGTGGAGTACCTGGAGGGCGTGGACGACCTGCCGTCGATCGTGTCGTCGTTCGCACCGGGTCCGGACGCGCGGCTGGGCGTCCTGGTGGACCACCTGGTGCCGGGCACGAAGGAGTGGCGGATCGCGGAGTCGGTGACCAGTGAGCACGCGCTGGTGGTCGGCCACCCGTACATCGACATCTGGCAGGCGGTGAAGCCGGCGGCGCTGGGGATCGAGGCCTGGCCGACGGTTCCGCGGGGGCAGGACTGGAAGACGGGGGTGTGCCGGGCGCTGGGCTGGCCGTCGGAGAACACCGGGGCGGTGTGGCAGGCGATCCTGAAGCGGGTGGGGTCCTACCGGGACCTGGAGCCGGAGCTGCTGGGGCGGGTGGAGGAGCTGATCGACTTCGTCACGGGTAGCGGTGGGGCCTGACGTTGGGGAACGTTCCGAACTCGGTGGTGTCCAGTTCAAATCCCAGAGCGTCCACCGGGACTGGATCGCCGAATTTGACGATCTCCTGGCTCAGGTAGTCGGCGTCCTCGCCCTGGCCCGCAGGCTTCGTCAGCAGGACGCAGTGCGCCATGATCGGGTCCAGGACGAGGTAGGCAGGGATCCTTCCTGCCGCGTAGATCGAGCGCTTGACCACGTAGTCCTGATGGATGCTGGACTTGGAGACGACCTCCATGACCATCGTGACCAGCTTGGAGGGCAGCAGACGGCCCGAATCGGGTAGCGCGTCTCGCGCCACGACCACCAGGTCCGGTACGGGCTCGCTGGCCTCGTCCAGGATGTCCACGTCCTGAGTCTGAAGGCGAGACCAACGCTGGCGCGGGATCTGGTCCTGTACATCGGCGACGATCATGTTGTGCACGATGTCAGGGCTGGCCATCATCACGATTACCCCCCGGAGAAGCTCCATCTTGACGCCCTCAGGAGGCTCAAGCTCCTCGAAGATCTTCACCATGCCGGTGGTCATCGGTCGGTCGTCCACAGCGGTCATCTCCGCAGCCCTCCGGTTTCCGCCACCGTGCAATTACGGCGGCAGCCTACGAACCAGGTTAGGGACCGAACCGGCGTTCCGGAGGGATTCACTCGCGGGAGTGATCAGTCCACCAGGTCCCGCACCACCGCGTCCGCCAGCAGCCGCCCCCGCAGCGTCAGCACGGCCCGCCCCTCCTCGTACGGCCCGTCCTGAAGGAGCCCCTCCCCCAGCGCGCGCCGGGACGCCGCAAGCCCCTCCACCTTCAGCAAGGACAGCGGCGCCCCCTCCCGCAGCCGCAGCTCCAGCAGGATCCGCTCCACGCGCCGGTCCTCGTCGGACAGCAGCTCACGACCCGCCCCCGGCGACTTCCCCGCCGCCAGCGCCGCCGCGTACGCCCCCGGATGCTTGACGTTCCACCAGCGCACCCCGCCCACGTGCGAGTGCGCCCCGGGCCCCGCGCCCCACCAGTCGGCGCCGCGCCAGTACAGCTCGTTGTGCAGGCAGCGGCCCGCCTCCGAGGTGGCCCAGTTGGAGACCTCGTACCAGTCGAAGCCCGCCGCGGACAGGGTCTCCTCCGCGATCAGGTACCGGTCCGCGTGCACGTCGTCGTCGGTCATCGGGACCTCGCCCCGGCGGATCCGGCGGGCCAGCTGCGTGCCCTCCTCGACGATCAACGCGTACGCGCTGACGTGGTCGGGCCCCGCTCCGATCGCCGCGTCCAGCGAGGCCCGCCAGTCGTCGTCGCTCTCGCCCGGGGTGCCGTAGATCAGGTCCAGGTTCACGTGCTCGAAGCCCGCCGCCCGCGCCTCGGCGACGCACGCCTCGGGGCGGCCGGGGGTGTGCGTCCGGTCGAGCACGCGCAGCACGTGCCGCTTCGCGCTCTGCATGCCGAAGGAGATCCGGTTGAAGCCGCCCTCCCGGAGCGTGGCGAGGTACGCCGGGTCCACCGACTCCGGGTTCGCCTCCGTCGTGATCTCCGCGTCCGGCGCCAGGCCGAACTCGTCGCGGACGGCCCCCAGCATCCGTACGAGGTCGTCGGCGGCCAGCAGCGTGGGCGTACCGCCGCCGACGAACACCGTGCGGACCTGGCGCGGGTCGTCGCCGAGCACCTTCCGGGCGAGCCTGATCTCGTCCGTCAGCGTGTCCGCGTAGTTGTCGCGGGACGCCAGCACACCGCCCGTGCCGCGCAGCTCGGTCGCGGTGTAGGTGTTGAAGTCGCAGTAGCCGCAGCGGGTCGCGCAGTACGGGACGTGCAGGTAGAAGCCGAGCGGGCGTCCGGCGGCCCCGGCGAGCGCGGACGCGGGCAGCGCGCCGTCGGCGGGGACGGGCTCGCCGTCGGGGAGTGCGGAAGGCATGCCCTCCATTGTCCAGCACCGGCGCGGTTACTCCGCCTGCAGCACCAGCAGGGCGAGATCGTCCTCGGGCAGGCCCCCGCCGAAGTCGTGCACCAGGCGGCGGATCCTTTCCGCGATCAGCTCGGCGCCGAGCCCGGCGCAGCCCGACAGGGCGTGCGCGAGGCCGTCGCCGTCGTCGAACTGGCGGGAGCCGGAGCGCCGCTCGGTCACCCCGTCGGTGACGCACAGCAGGCTGTCGCCGGGGCGGAGGTCGAGGGTCTCGCTGGTGTAGGTCTCGTCCTCGACCACGCCCAGCAGGGTCTGCGGGCGGGCGGCGGTGCGCACCGTGCCGTCGGGGCTCAGGACGAGCGGGAGCGGGTGGCCGGCGGAGGCCAGCGTGCAGCGGACGCCGCCGTCGTGCGGGGTCAGCTCGCCGTACAGGAGGGACAGGAAGCGGGTCTGCGGGCCGTCGCCGGGGGCCACCGGCCTGCCGCCCGCGGCGACCAGTGCGCGGGCGGCCGCGTCGGCGGCCTCGGTGGCGTCGTCCAGGAGCAGCTGGTTGAGGCGGTCGAGGACGTCGGCGACGCGGTAGCCCTCGCGGGCGAGGAGACGGAGCCAGGGGCGGGCCAGACCGATCACGACCGCCGCCTCCGGGCCCTTGCCCTGGACGTCGCCGACCGCGAAGCACCACCTGCCGTCGCCCGCCGGGAACAGGTCGTAGAAGTCGCCGCTGGGGCCGCCCTTGTCGCAGGGTTCGTAGACGAGCGCGCTGCGCACGCCCGGGATCTCGGCGACCGCGCCGGGCAGCAGTCCGCGCTGGAGCACGGCGCTGATGGTGGCCTGGCGGGCGTACTGACGGGCCGCGCCGATGGCGAGGGCCACCCGGCGCCCGAGGTCCTCCACGAGCCCGGTGACCTCGTCGGGGAAGCGGGTGAGCCCGCAGCGGCCGATGACCAGCGTGCCGAGCGGCCGGCCGCCCGCGATCAGCCGGTACGCCAGCGCCGTGCCGTCGGCGCCCTGCGGGCCGAGGGCGTGACCGGGCCACGGGTAGGGCTCGGGGCCGGAGCGCAGCCCCTCGCCCGGGCAGGGCGGTTCCTTCTCCAGGGCGCAGCGCAGCTCCTCGATGTGATTCTCGCTGGCGTGCCAGACCCGGTCGGGACCGCCGCCGGCGCCGCCGCGCAGACTGGCCTCGTCCTCCAGCCACACCGCGCACCAGTCGGCAAGCCGGGGCACGATGAGCTGGCCGGTGAGGGCGGTGACCAGGTTCTCGTCCAGCTGTCCGGCGAGCAGGTCGGAGGCCTCGGCGAGGAAGGACAGCGCGCCCCGGCCGAGCCAGTCCCGGTCGCCGCCGACGCGGTGCGGCTGCGGGGCCAGATCCTCGGCGACCCCCAGAGCCGCTTCCGGCGCGGGCGCGTCCGCGTTCCCGATGCCGCCCGGGGGCAGCCGCGCCCAGACCGTCTTGGCGCCGGCGCGGTAGGTGACGCCCCAGGACTCGGCGAGCGTGGTGACCAGGCGCAGGCCACGCCCGTACTCGGGGGTGTCGTACATCCCCTCCCCGCCGAGGGCGTCGCGCGGGGCGCGGGAGGGGTGCCGGTCGCTCACCTCCACGACGAACGCGCCGCTCTCCTCCAGCCGCCAGTCGACCTGCACGTCCGTGCCGGCATGTACGACGGCGTTGGTGACCAGCTCGCTGACGACGGCCATGGCGTCGTCGGCGAGCCGGGCGGTCACCTCGGGGGCATCGGCCAGCGCGGCCCGCACCAGCGCACGGGCCGAGCCGGGCGCGAGAGGGCTTCCGGGCAGCGCGGCCTGCCCCCGGACCTCCCTGGCCCGGGGCTCACCCTCCCGCTGCGTCGGTATGGCCGCCATGTCCATGCGGCCCAGGGTGACAGACCGGGAGCGCCTATAAGCACTGGGTCACGGAAGTGGGCAGAAGAAGGCCACTTTCGAACGCCGGTGGGCGCAACTGACCCGGGGGCGCGGGGAACCGCGCGACAAGCCGCGAACGGCCCGCAGCCCCCGGTCACCGAACCCCTACTTCTCCCTCGTCCCGGCGTACATCTCGTCGATGAGGTGCTTGTACTCCCGCTCGACCACGGGCCGCTTCAGCTTCAGGCTCGGCGTGATCTCCCCGTGCTCCACGTCGAGATCCCTGGGCAGCAGGCGGAACTTCTTGATGGTCTGCCACTTCTGCAGCCCGGCGTTGAGCTGCTGCACGTACCCGTCCACCATCTCGACCGTCTGCGGCGCGGCGACGATCTCCGCGTACGCCCTGCCCTCCAGCCCGTTCTCCTTCGCCCAGTCCAGGAGGGCGAGCTCGTCCAGGGCGATGAGGGCGGTGCAGTAGTTCCGGTCGGCGCCGTGCACCAGGATGTTGGAGACGTACGGGCACACCCCCTTGAACTGCCCCTCGACCTCGGCCGGGGCGACGTACTTGCCGCCGGAGGTCTTGATGAGGTCCTTCTTGCGGTCGGTGATGCGCAGGTAGCCGTCGGGCGAGAGCTCGCCGATGTCGCCGGTGTGGAACCAGCCGTCGCTCTCCAGCACCTCGGCGGTCTTCTCGGGCAGCCCGTGGTAGCCCTCCATGATGCCGGGGCCGCGCAGCAGGATCTCGCCGTCGTCGGCGATGCGCACCTCCGTGCCGGGCAGCGGCTTGCCGACCGTGCCGGTGCGGTAGGCCTCGCCGGGGTTGACGAAGGAGGCGGCGGAGGACTCGGTGAGGCCGTAGCCCTCCAGGATGTGGATGCCGGCGCCGGCGAAGAAGTAGCCGATCTCGGGTGCGAGCGCGGAGGCGCCGGAGACACAGGCGCGCAGCCGGCCGCCGAACGCCTCACGGAGCTTGGCGTAGACGAGGGTGTCGGCGACCTTGTGCTTGGCGCCCAGGCCGAAGGGCACGGCGGCGGTACCGGTGCGGCGGAAGTTGTCCTGGCTGACCTTGGCGTACTCGCGGGCCACGTCGGCGGCCCACTGGAAGATCTTGTACTTGGCCGGTCCGCCCTCGCGCGCCTTGGCGGCGACGCCGTTGTAGACCTTCTCGAAGATGCGCGGCACGGCCGCCATGTACGTCGGCTGCACCACCGGGAGGTTCTCGATGATCTTGTCGACACGGCCGTCCACGGCGGTGACGTGGCCGACCTCGATCTGCCCGGAGGTGAGGACCTTGCCGAAGACGTGCGCGAGCGGCAGCCACAGGTACTGCACGTCCTCGCTGGTGATCAGGCCGGTCGCGGCGATCGCCCGCGCCATGTACGCCCAGTTGTCGTGCGGCAGGCGCACACCCTTGGGGCGGCCGGTGGTGCCGGAGGTGTAGATGAGGGTGGCGAGCTGCTCCCGGGTGATGGCGCCGACGCGCTCCTTGATCAGCTCGGGGTGCTTGTCCAGGAAGGCGGCGCCGCGCTGCTCCAGCTCGGTGAGCGTGGTCACCCAGTCGTCCGTCTCCACGCCGGCCGGGTCGATGACGACGACCTTGAGGAGGTCGGGCAGCTCCGCGCGCTTCTCGACGGCCTTGGCGACCTGGGCGGCGTCCTCGGCGATCAGCACACGGCTCTCGGAGTCGGAGAGGATGAAGGCCGACTCGTCCGCGTTGGTCTGCGGGTAGATGGTGGTCGTCGCACCGCCGGCGCACATGATGCCGAGGTCGGCGAGGAGCCACTCGACGCGGGTCGAGGAGGCGAGCGCCACCCGCTGCTCGGGCTGCACGCCCAGTTCGATGAGGCCGGCCGCGATCGCGTACACCCGCTCGGCCGCCTGCGCCCAGCTGAGCGACTTCCAGTCGTCGGGGCCCTGGCCGGACGCGGGCGGCACCGGATAGCGGTAGGCCTCGGCGTCCGGTGTGGCCGCCACGCGCTCCAGGAAGAGGGCCGCCACGGACGGCGGACGGTTCTCGATCAAGGTCTGTGTGTCGCTCACGACATCCTCCGGGGGCCCGCGACGGTGCGGCTGACTCGGTGCGGCTGGGTTAACTCACGGTGGGGGTTCGTGCTGTTGTTTAACTCGCGAGTAACTATCGAGCAGGGATCAGGGTAAGCCGCGACCGGCCGCTGCGTAAGGGGCATCGGCCTGTCACTTTCCACGGAGAGCGACACTACGCACGCGTAGGGGCCCACCACGCTTTCGCATGACAGGCCCCCGTGTGTCCGGTTTACGGACACAGCCAGCTGTTACCGATGGTTACTTCTTGCTCTTGGCCGACCCCGCGCTGTCATCGCTGGACAGGACGGCGATGAAGGCCTCCTGCGGAACCTCCACGGAACCCACCATCTTCATCCGCTTCTTGCCTTCCTTCTGCTTCTCCAGCAGCTTGCGCTTACGGGAGATGTCGCCGCCGTAGCACTTGGCGAGGACGTCCTTGCGGATGGCGCGGATGGTCTCGCGGGCGATGACCCTCGAGCCGATGGCGGCCTGCACCGGCACCTCGAAGTTCTGCCGCGGGATCAGCTCCTTGAGCTTGGCGACGAGCCGCACACCGTACGCGTACGCCTGGTCCTTGTGCGTGATCGCCGAGAAGGCGTCGACCTTGTCGCCGTGCAGCAGGATGTCGACCTTGACGAGGGAGCTGCTCTGCTCCCCCGTGGGCTCGTAGTCCAGGGAGGCGTAACCGCGGGTCTTGGACTTCAGCTGGTCGAAGAAGTCGAAGACGATCTCCGCGAGCGGCAGCGTGTAGCGGATCTCGACCCGGTCCTCGGAGAGGTAGTCCATGCCGAGCAGGGTGCCGCGCCGGGTCTGGCACAGCTCCATGATCGCGCCGATGAACTCGGTCGGCGCGAGGATCGTGGCCCGTACGACCGGCTCGAAGACCTCGTCGATCTTGCCCTCGGGGAACTCGCTCGGGTTGGTGACGGTGGCCTCGCTGCCGTCCTCCATGATCACGCGGTAGACCACGTTGGGGGCGGTGGCGATCAGGTCGAGACCGAACTCGCGCTCCAGGCGCTCCCGGATCACGTCCAGGTGCAGCAGGCCGAGGAAGCCGACGCGGAAGCCGAAGCCGAGGGCGGCGGACGTCTCCGGCTCGTAGACCAGCGCGGCGTCGTTGAGCTGCAGCTTGTCCAGGGCCTCGCGCAGCTCGGGGTAGTCGGAGCCGTCCAGCGGATACAGACCCGAGAAGACCA
This sequence comes from Streptomyces sp. NPDC048191, assembly GCF_040652655.1. NCBI lineage: Bacteria > Bacillati > Actinomycetota > Actinomycetes > Kitasatosporales > Streptomycetaceae > Streptomyces > Streptomyces sp. NPDC048191. The sequence continues at coordinate 39,881 of NZ_JBEZMO010000010.1, read as the reverse complement.
TCGGCTTCGGGTCCTTGTAGCCGCCGAGCGCCTCGGTCGCACCCTTGCTCTGGCTGGTGACGGTGTCACCGACCTTGGACTGCCGGACGTCCTTCACACCGGTGATGAGATAGCCCACCTCGCCGACGCCGAGGCCGTCGGCCGGCAGCATCTCGGGCGAGTTGACGCCGATCTCCAGCAGCTCGTGCGTGGCGCCGGTGGACATCATCCTGATGCGCTCACGCCTGTTGAGCTGACCGTCGATGACACGGACGTACGTCACGACACCGCGGTAGGAGTCGTAGACCGAGTCGAAGATCATCGCGCGGGCGGGCGCGTCGGCGACACCGACCGGGGCCGGGATCTCCTTGACCACCTTGTTCAGCAGCGCGTCCACGCCGAGACCGGTCTTGGCGGAGACCTTGAGCACGTCGTCCGGGTCGCAGCCGACCAGGTTCGCCAGCTCCTCGGCGAACTTCTCCGGCTGGGCGGCCGGCAGGTCGATCTTGTTCAGCACGGGGATGATCGTGAGGTCGTTCTCCATCGCCAGGTAGAGGTTGGCGAGGGTCTGCGCCTCGATGCCCTGGGCGGCGTCGACGAGGAGGATGGTCCCCTCACAGGCGGCGAGCGACCGCGAGACCTCGTAGGTGAAGTCGACGTGCCCCGGGGTGTCGATCATGTTGAGGATGTGCGTCGTGCCCTGGTCGGGGCCCTCAGTGGGGGCCCAGGGCAGACGCACCGCCTGGGACTTGATCGTGATGCCGCGCTCGCGCTCGATGTCCATCCGGTCGAGGTACTGAGCACGCATCTGCCGCTGCTCGACCACACCGGTCAGCTGGAGCATCCGGTCGGCGAGCGTGGACTTGCCGTGGTCGATGTGCGCGATGATGCAGAAATTGCGGATCTGAGCCGGGTCGGTACGGCTCGGCTCGGGCACATGGTTAGGGGTCGCGGGCACGCAGGGTCCTGTCTCTTGAGGCGCCTTATGCCTCGGGTCGGATCGATACGTAGTCTCCATGGTCCCACGGGGAACGACCGGGGACCGTTTTGGGCCGCTCGCAGGGCCACTGGTACTGTAGATGGCTGTGCCTCATGCCCTCTCAGCGCGAGGCGCGTCAGAGAAATTTTGGATCACCGGTACGGGACCTTTCCCGGCCCGGTACCTGAACCTGAAAAGGCTCCTTCGTGGCGAACATCAAGTCCCAGATCAAGCGGATCAAGACCAACGAGAAGGCCCGGCTGCGCAACAAGGCCGTCAAGTCCTCCCTGAAGACCGCGATCCGCAAGGCCCGTGAGGCCGCTGCCGCGGGTGACGTCGAGAAGGCCACCGAGCTGCAGCGCGCTGCCGCGCGTGCGCTCGACAAGGCCGTCTCGAAGGGCGTCATCCACAAGAACCAGGCCGCCAACAAGAAGTCGGCGCTTGCTTCCAAGGTCGCGACCCTCAAGGGCTGAACCCCCTTTCTGATCTGACCGCCGGAAGGACCCAGAGCGGGCCCTCTCTCATCCGCTCCCGACCGGCACCCCGAGCCTGTACGCGGCCTGCGTTCGCCACGCGGGTACGGGCTCATCAGCTTGAACCCAGGGCCTCGGTGCTCCCCCTTCCCCAGGGAGAGCGCCGGGGCCTTCGGCATGAGCACGGCATACGGCCACGGCCCGCACCCTTCCGCCCGGCCGCTTCAGGACCGCACCCTTCCGCCGGCCGCTTCCGGACGGGATCTGAGGAGGTGGGAGCCAGGGACGGAGCGCTGGGCGGGGGCCCGGAGCAGAGCGCTGAGCGGGGGCCGGAGCAGAGCGCTGAGCGGGGGCGGAGCATGCGCTGAGCGGGGGCCGGAGAGAGCGCTGGACGGCGCCCCGGGCGGAGTGCTGAGCGGGATCCGTGCGGGACGGAGTGCTGAGCGGGGGCCGGAGAGAGCACTGGACGGGATCCGGGCGGGACGGAGTGCTGAGCGGGGGCCGGAGCAGAGCGCTGAGCGGGGGCGGAGCATGCGCTGAGCGGGGGCCGGAGAGAGCGCTGGACGGCGCCCCGGGCGGAGTGC
>NZ_JBEZMO010000010.1:0-37770 GCF_040652655.1 Streptomyces sp. NPDC048191 | reverse complement strand
GTGCTGAGCGGGATCCGTGCGGGACGGAGTGCTGAGCGGGGGCCGGAGAGAGCACTGGACGGGATCCGGGCGGGACGGAGTGCTGAGCCAGGTCCCGACGGCACGGAGCGCCGAGCGGGGCCCGGCGGGACGCAGCGCCGAGCCAGGTCCCGGCGGAATGCAGCGCCGAGCCAGGTCCCGGCGGAACAGAGTGGAGCCCGGAACGAGTGGGGCCCGGAACGGAGTGGAGCCCGGGACGAGTGGGGCCCGGAACGGAGTGGGGCCCGGAACGGAGTGGGGCCCAGGGAAGAGCCCCCGGCGCGCCTACCCGCGCCCCCGCGACCGGGCAGCCCGGGCGATCACCACGACGGCCTTCTCCAACGCGTACTCCGGATCATCGCCCCCGCCCTTCACACCCGCGTCGGCCTCGGCAATCGCCCGCATCGCCACCGCGACCCCGTCCGGCGTCCATCCCCGCATCTGCTGCCGCACCCGGTCGATCTTCCACGGCGGCATCCCCAACTCCCGCGCCAGGTCCGCCGGCCGCCCGCCGCGCGCGGAGGACAGCTTCCCGATCGCCCGCACGCCCTGGGCCAGCGCGCTGGTGATCATCACCGGCGCCACCCCCGTCGCCAGCGACCATCTGAGCGCCTCCAGCGCCTCCGCCGTACGCCCCTCCACGGCCCGGTCGGCGACCGTGAAGCTGGAGGCCTCGGCCCGGCCGGTGTAGTACCGCCCGACGACCGCCTCGTCGATCGTCCCCTCCACGTCGGCGACCAGTTGGGAGACCGCCGAGGCCAGCTCCCGCAGATCGCTGCCGATGGCGTCGCAGAGCGCCTGACACGCCTCGGGCGTGGCCGACCGCCCGAACGAACGGAACTCCCCCCGCACGAAGGCCAGCCGGTCGGCCGGCTTGGTCATCTTCGGGCAGGCCACCTCCCGCGCTCCCGCCTTGCGGGCGGCATCCAGCAGGCCCTTGCCCTTGGCCCCGCCCGCGTGCAGCAGCACGAGCGTGATCTCCTCGGCGGGCGCCCCGACATACGCCTTCACATCTTTGACCGTGTCGGCGGACAGGTCCTGCGCATTGCGTACGACCACGACTTTCCGCTCGGCGAAGAGCGAGGGACTGGTGAGCTCGGCGAGTGTGCCGGGCTGCAACTGGTCCGGGGTGAGGTCGCGTACGTCCGTGTCGGCGTCGGCGGCCCTGGCGGCGGCCACCACCTCCTGCACGGCACGGTCGAGCAGGAGGTCCTCCTGGCCCACGGCGAGCGTCACCGGGGCGAGAGGGTCGTCATTCGCAGTCTTCCTGGCCATCGCTCAAAGCATCCCACGCGGCACTGACAACGAGTCGGCCCGTGCACCCCGAGCGGTCCCCGAACGGACCCCGAGTCCGTCTCGGGGTCAGGGCTCCTCGCGCCAGCCGTCCCACTCCGCGGCGAACTCGTCCAGGTCCGCCGGGTCGAGCCGCTCGTCCTCGTCCCGCAGGACCACGAGCCACTGTGCGTCCTCGGCGTCGTCCTCGCCTGCCAGCGCGTCCCGGACGAGGCGGGGCTCCTCGTCCAGCCCGAACCGCTCCCCGAGCGCCTCTGCCGCCTCCTCGGCGGCATCCCGGTCGGGCAGCACCAGCACGTGTCTCACATCGCTCACGGGCCCATTCTCCGGCACCACGGGAACACCGGACCGCCGGGTCGGCTCTCGCTCACACACGGGCCGGGCCTCGACCGTCCTGCGGTCCGAATCACTGCCCCAGGTTCCGGTTTCGCACAGTCGGCACACGGCCCAGCTCGATCCCGAACCGCTCCCGGTACACCGTCAGCACCTCCTCGTCCGTCCCCAACTCCCGTATCTCCCGCTTCCCGTCGCCGTCCGTGGTCTTCAGCACCCGCCCGCTGAGCGTGACGCGCCCGCCGTCCTCGGTGACCCGTGAGCAGACCAGCGACTGTGTGAAGTGCGACAGCGGCGAGGTGCTGTGCCACCAGGCGCCGGCCGCGAAGTCCCCGAGCACCCGGGGCCGCGTCTCCAGCCGGTACTGCGGCCTGCCGTCGAGCAGGACGTCCAGGTCCCCGGCGCCCGCCGACCCGCCGCCGCGCACCCCGGCCGCGTCCGGCCGTGCCTCCACCACCCGGAACACTCCGCCGGGGTCGGTCTGCTCCCCGCGCTCCGTGTACCTCAGCGGGTAGTGACTGTGCGCCCCGAACCCGACGTCGGCGAGCCAGGTGTCCCCTTCCACCGTCCGTACCCGCAGGGCGAGGTGGTCGTAGGGGATGCCGAGCCGCCCCTCGTCGCCGTACACGCGTCCCGCGAGCAGCTCGACCTCGTAACCGAGAGCGGCGAGCAACGCGCCGAACGCGCCGTTCAGTTCGTAGCAGAAGCCACCCCGCCCGCGGTCGATCACCTTGTCCAGCAGCCGCTCCTCCTCCAGCACGATCTCCTCGCCCAGGTGGATCGACAGGTTCTCGAAGGGGACTGCCCGCAGCTGGCGCAGATGCAGTTCGCCGAGCGCCCGGCCGGTGGGCCGCTGCGGGCGCTCGGCCCCGATCCGGCGGAGATAGGCGTCGACCCGGCTTGAATCCATGGGCCCAGTGTGAGCGACACCCGGGCCTTCAGTCTCGTGCCACCCGCACCTCCCCTCCCGTGCCCGCGACCGCGAGCCCTCCGTCCCGGTCGGTGCGCAGCACCAGCGCCCCGCCCGCCCGCAGCGCGGCCACGGTGGCCGGTGCGGGATGGCCGTACGGGTTGCCGGCGCCGCAGGAAATGAGCGCCACCCGGGGGGCCGCGAGCCGTATCAGGTCCGGGTCCTGATAGGCCGAGCCGTGATGGGCCACCTTCAGTACGTCCACACCGGCCAGCTCGGCCGCCGCCGGTGACCGCACCAACGCCTGCTGGGCCGGCGGTTCGAGGTCTCCCAGCAACAGCAGCCGCAGCCCGCCCGAGCGCACCAGCATCGCGACGCTGGCGTCGTTCGGACCGTCCGGCTCGGGCACCGGGCCCGGCCATGCCGGGGTCCGCGGGTCCCAGGGCGGCCGGGTGCTCGGTGGGGGCCACAGGACCCGCCAGGAGAGCGGTCCGGTGCGCCGTTCCTCCCCCGCCACGGCCCGCGTGACCGGGATGTGCCGCGCCGACGCCTCCCTTCTGACGAACTCGGCCTGGTCGGCGGGCTCCTCGAAGCCCGTGGTCTCGATCGCGGCCACCGAACGGCCCCGCAGCACACCCGCCAGTCCCGCCACATGGTCGGCGTGGAAATGGGTCAGAACGAGCAACGGGACACGGGTGATGCCCAGCTGCCGCAGACAGTGATCGACCAGCGTCGGATCGGGGCCGGCGTCGATGACCACTCCCGCACCCGCGCCTGCCGCCAGTACGGTCGCATCCCCCTGCCCGACATCGCACATCGCGAACCGCCAGCCGGGCGGCGGCCAGCCCGTGATCACCCGGGTCAGCGGCGCCGGCCGCACCACCGCCAGCAGGACCACCGCCCCGAGCAGCCCTGCCCACCACGGATGCCGCGACACCCGCCGGCCCACCAGGACGACGGCCACGGTGACCGCGGCGAGTATCAGCGCCCCCGCCCAGCTCCCCGGCCAGTCCACTCCCGCGCCGGGCAGCGCCGCCCCCGTCCGGGCCACTGCGGCGATCCATCCGGTCGGCCAACTCGCGCACCAGGCCAGCAGCTTGGCCGGAGCCATGGCCACCGGCGCTGTCACGAGCGCGGCGAACCCCAGCACCGTGGCCGGCGCCACCGCCGCCTCGGCCAGCAGGTTGCACGGCACCGCCACCAGGCTCACCCGCGCCGACAGCACCGCGGTGACCGGGGCGCACACGGCCTGGGCCGCGGCGGCCGCCGCCAGCGCCTCGGCGAGCCTCGGGGGCACCCGGCGGCGCCGCAGTGCCTCGCTCCAGCCGGGTGCCAGCACCAGCAGCGCACCGGTGGCCAGCACGGAGAGCAGGAAGCCGTAACTGCGCGCCAGCCAAGGGTCGTAGAGCACCAGCAGCAGGACGGCCGCGGCCAGGGCCGGGACCAGGGATCTGCGGCGCCCGGTGGCCAGCGCGAGCAGCGCGACCGCGCCGCAGGCGGCCGCCCGCAGCACACTGGGGTCAGGTCGGCACACGACCACGAATGCCAGCGTGAGCGCCCCGGCGAACAGTGCGGTCGCCCGCAGCGAGAGGCCCAGGCGCGGGGCCAGACCACGGCGCTCGGCCAGCTGGGCCAGTCCGGGCGGCCCGATGAGCAGCGCGAGCAGGACGGTGAGGTTGCTGCCGGACACGGCGAGCGTGTGCGCCAGGTCCGTCTCCTTGAAGGCCTCGTCCAGTTCGGGCGTGATCCGCGAGGTGTCCCCGACGACCAGCCCGGGAAGGAGCGCCCGCGCGTCCGCCGGCAGACCGTCGGTCGCCTCCCGCAGCCCGGCCCTGAGCCGTCCCGCGAGCCGTTGCGGGCCACTGGGCTCCGCCACGATCCGCGGCCCCGGCCGGCCGCGCACCCGCAGCACGGCGGCGGTGTCCCCACCCGTCAGCGCGGGCGCCAGCCGCCCGCCCACTCGCAGCCGCGTGGACGGCAGCACCCCGAGCCAGGCATCCCGCACACGCCGCGCCTCCCGGGCGCCCGAACCCACCGCACGCCCCTTCGCCGAACCGTCGATCCGCGTGGTGGTCCCGTGCGGTGCCGGAACCTCCCCGTCGACGACGAGCAGCACCGGACTCCGCGTCCGCACGCTCGTCCCGTCGCCGCCTTCGAGGCGCCGCACCTCCGCGCGGGCCAGTACCGCCACGGGCGCCGCGTGATCGCCGCGCACCCTCGGCCGGCTCAGCCAGGGGTCGCCGCTCACCTCGACCTCGGCGGTCACGGTCGCGTACCGCCGGGCCAGCTCGGGCACCGGCCCGCGCCGGACGTCCGCCCCGTGCAGCCCGGCCGAGGCGGCCGCCGCGGCAACGCAGAGCAATACCGCGGCGATCGAGGCACGGGCCCACGCGAACCGCCCGAACGCCCCCTCGGCCCGCACCGGCCGGCTGCTTCGTCCGAGCCGTGGGAACCTCGGTGCCGACACCAGCACGACCCCGCCCACCAGGCAGGCGATCACGATCCCGGCCGTCCCGCCCGCGGGTGTGTCCAGCGTCAGGGCCGCCGTGGCCCAGGCCCCGAGCGCGGGCGGAACCAGGCGCAGGTCCATCGGTCCGTCCCGCTCGCCGCCTGCGGACCCCAGCTCCTCAGGGGTGTTGCCCGCCGCATCCGCGGACCCCGCTTCACCTGACCGTCCGCCTGCGCGCCCCGCACGCGTCGGCACTCCACTTCTTCCGTGCCCGCGCGGCCCGTCATCGATCAAGCGGCTCATGGCTGTACCAGGTTCCGGAGATCACTGAACCGGCGGTCCCCGATGCCGTTGACCTCGCGCAGTTCGTCCACCGAGCGGAAGCCCCCGTGCTGGGTGCGGTAGTCGATGATGTGCTGGGCGAGTACCGGACCGACTCCGGGCAGCGTGTCGAGCTGGTCCGCCGTGGCCGTGTTGAGGGAGACGGGCGCCGCGGGACCGGCGCCGGCCGGTGCACCGGCTGACCCGCCGACCGGGCCGGGTGGGGCCACCGCCCCGGCGGGCGCGCCGACGACGACCTGTTCGCCGTCGACCAGGAAACGGGCCCTGTTGAGCCCCTCGGTGCTCACACCCGGACGGACACCGCCGGCCGCTCGCAGCGCGTCGGCGACCCGGGAGCCAGCGGGCAACCGCCGGATCCCCGGTTCGCGGACCTTGCCGCTGACGTCCACGACGATCTGCCCGCCCGGCGTCGGCGAGGCACTCGCGCCCGCACCGGCCTTCCTGTCGGCCCCCTCCCTGACGAAGGGCGTCTGCGCGCGTACGACTTGAGGGGCACTCACGGTCTCGCTCCGACCGGCCCAGAAGTGCTGCACGGCGAACACGGCGGCGGCCACGAGCACGACGGCCAGTGCCACCACTCCCCGCCGCTCCACGCCATAGCGTGTCTGCAACCAGACGGGCATCCGCTCCCGCAGCGCCAGCCCGGCCCGCTCCCTCCAACCGGGGCCGACTGGTTCGGGCAGCTGCGAGGGACCTGCTCCACCGGATGGATCGAGGTCACGGGGCGTGCTCCGTGCCGGTGCGGGCTTCACCGTCGCCGTCGGTTCGGTCGGCGTCGGTTCGCCGGCCGGGACGGCGGTCCAAGGGATGACCGGGCCGGGGGCGGTCGGGGGCGCCGGCGTCCTCGCCGGGGCCGGCCCGGGTGCCCGGCCCGCGACCGGCCCCGTTGCCGTTTCGGTCTCCGCCGCCGTCGCGGTCGCCGGACTCGGGGGTGCCTCCCCCTCCGGCGGCCCGTTTCCCGACTCCCGCCACCGTACGGCTCGTTCGCCGAAGAGGAGTTCCGCTCGGCGGCGCAGCTCCTCCGCCGGCGCCGGCGGGCGGTGACGGGCGCGGCGGTGGCCGAGACCGGCACGGTGCCGGACGCGGCCGTCCGAAGTGGGACCACGGCCGGGACCGCTGGTGGGAGTGGCTGTGCGTGAACGTGATCGAAGCGCCATGCGACGAGGATGAGACATCTCGCCGATTCGCGATGATCTTGGTCAATTCCCGGGGACGACCGCCGGGTTGTGGACAACTCCACCACCCGTACGAGTGATTGGTCGGCCGGCTGAAGGGTCAGCGGGGGGAGACCACGGCTCCGAGGAGTCCGGGACCGGTGTGTGCTCCGATCACCGCCCCGACCTCGCTGACATGGAGGTCGGCCAGGCCCGGCACGCGTTCGCGCAGCCGGTCGGCGAGCGCGGCGGCCCGTTCGGGGGCGGCGAGGTGGTGGACGGCGATGTCGACCTCCGCGCCGCCGGCCCGCTCGGCGGCGATCTCCTCCAGACGCGCGATGGCCTTGGACGCCGTGCGGACCTTCTCGAGCAACTCGATGCGGCCGCCGTCCAGCTGCAACAGGGGCTTGACGGCGAGCGCCGAGCCGAGAAGGGCCTGCGCGGCGCCGATGCGGCCGCCCCGGCGCAGATAGTCGAGCGTATCGACGTAGAAGTAGGCGGAGGTGCCCGCGGCCCGCTTCTCGGCGGCCGTGACGGCCTCGTCCACCGTGCCGCCCGCCCCTGCTGCCTGGGCCGCGGCGAGCGCGCAGAAGCCGAGGGCCATCGCGACCATCCCGGTGTCCACCACCCGTACCGGTACTGGTGCCTCGCGCGCCGCGAGGACCGCCGCGTCGTAGGTGCCGGACAGCTCGGCGGACAGATGCAGGGAGACGATGCCGTTCGCGCCGGACTCGGCGACCCTGCGGTAGGTTTCCGCGAACACCTCGGGGCTGGGGCGCGAGGTCGTGACGGAACGCCGCTTCTGCAGCGCCTGGGCCAGCGAACGGGTGGAGATCTCGGTGCCCTCTTCGAGGGCCTGGTCACCGAGGACCACGGTCAGAGGCACCGCGGTGATGCCGTGACGCTCCATCGTCCGCGGCGGCAAGTAGGCCGTTGAATCGGTGACGATCGCGACATGGCGGGACATGAGCTGGAGGTTACCTGCCGTAGCGCTCGCGCGGCAGCCCGGCCCCCATGGTGCGGGCGGGAGTGGCCCGCTCAGGTGGTGCTCTCGGGGCGGGGTTTCTTCTGCCAGGGGTAGGCAGGCCGCGGCGACGGCGGGGTGATCGCCTCTGGCGCCTGCTCCTCGCCGGGGTGGGACGCCCGGCCTCGGGTGTGCTGCGCCGCCGGGTCGTCGGCAGTGGACCAGGCGGACTCGCCGGGCCGTTGCCCAGGCGTCGGTCCGGGTCCGGCCGGAGTCCAGTGACGCAAGGCGTCGGTCTCGATGTCTATCTGCTCGCTGAGGACGCCCAGATCGTCGTCGACGAAGCGGCGCGCCCGGTCGCGGACGGCCCAGCGCAGCGAATCCGCGGACTTGGTGATGCGCTCGGTGCGGCTGCGCAGCTCCGGCAGCCGTGCGCTGAGCTCGGCCCGGTCCGGCTCCGACTCCAGGCGCCTGAGGTCGGCGTCCAGCTCGTGTCCGTGCGCGCTGAGCCGCTCGAAGAGACCGAGGGATTCCTTCAGTGACTCGTCCTCGGCCACGCCCGTGCGCAGCGCGTCCCGGGTGGCACGCATGGAGGTGCGCAGTGCGAGCCGCAGCTGCGCGATCTCGGCCGCCGGGCCGATCTGGACGAAGGACTTGGCGCGCAGCGTGTGGTCCTCGACCGTGCGGCGGGCCTGCTCGATCGTCCGGTCCACCCCGCGCTTGGCGGCGCCGACCGCCTTGACCGTGGCGTACGCGCCGAGCCCGATGAAGAGCAGGAAGAGCAGGGCGAACACGGCGATCACTGCTTCCACGACGCTCCTCCTCCGGCTGGTGCGGCACACGCCGCTGCGCTTTCCACGGTAAACGCAGCGGGCAGGCCCGGGGTTCCGGAAAAACCCCGAACCTGCCCGTAGGGGACTACCCCGATACCGGTCGTGAGCGATGCCCCGTCACACCAGGCCCCCGGTCGTCCCCCGCCGCCTCACTCATCACGCCGGAACGATGTTCACCAGCTTCGGCGCCCGGACGATCACCTTGCGGATGCCGGTGCCGCCCAGCGCCGCAACGACCTTCTCGTCGGCCAGCGCCACCTTCTCCAGCTCCTCCTCGGAGATGGACGGCGGCACCTCCAGGCGGGCCTTGACCTTGCCCTTGATCTGCACGACGCAGGTCACGGTCTCGTCCACGACGTAGTCCGGGTCGGCGACCGGGAAGTCCTGGTGGACCACCGAGTCGGTGCGGCCCAGCCTGCGCCACAGCTCCTCGGCGATGTGCGGGGCCAGCGGGGCGGCCATCAGCACCAGCGGCTCGGCCACGGAACGCGGCACCGCGGTCCCGGCCTTGGTCAGATGGTTGTTCAGCTCGGTGACCTTGGCGATGGCGGTGTTGAAGCGCAGGCCCTCCAGGTCCTGGCGCACGCCGTCGATCGCCTTGTGCAGGGCGCGCAGAGTCTCCTCGTCGGGCTCGGCGTCGGTGACGGTGACCTCGCCGGTGTTCTCGTCGACGATGTTGCGCCACAGCCGCTGCAGCAGCCGGAACTGGCCGACCACCGCACGCGTGTCCCACGGCCGCGAGACGTCCAGCGGACCCATGGCCATCTCGTACAGGCGCAGGGTGTCGGCACCGTACTCGGCGCAGATCTCGTCCGGGGTCACCGCGTTCTTCAGCGACTTGCCCATCTTGCCCAGCAGGCGGGAGACCTTCTCGCCCTGGTAGTAGTACTCGCCGTCCCGTTCCTCGACCTCGGCGGCCGGCACCGCGATGCCACGGCTGTCGCGGTAGACGTAGGCCTGGATCATGCCCTGGTTGAACAGCTTGTGGAACGGCTCGGCCGACGACACGTGACCCAGGTCGTACAGGACCTTGGACCAGAAGCGCGCGTACAGCAGGTGCAGCACGGCGTGCTCGGCGCCGCCGACGTACAGGTCGACGCCGCCGTGCGGCCGGCCCTCGCGCGGGCCCATCCAGTACTGCTCGATCTCGGGGTCGACCAGCTGCCGCTCGTTGTGCGGGTCCAGGTAGCGGAACTCGTACCAGCAGGAACCCGCCCAGTTGGGCATGGTGTTGGTCTCGCGGCGGTACTTCTTCGGCCCGTCACCCAGGTCCAGGGTGACGTTGACCCACTCCTCGTTGCGCGACAGCGGGGTCTCGGGCTGGGTGTTCGCGTCGTCCGGGTCGAAGGTGCGCGGGCTGTAGTCCTCGACCTCGGGCAGCTCCAGCGGCAGCATCGACTCGGGCAGCGGGTGGGCGACGCCGTCCTCGTCGTAGACGATCGGGAACGGCTCGCCCCAGTAGCGCTGACGGCTGAACAGCCAGTCACGCAGGCGGAAGTTGACGGTGCCCTCGCCGATGCCCTTGTCCTGCAGCCACGCGGTGATGCGGGCCTTGGCCTCGGCGACGCCCAGGCCGTCCAGGGAGACCTCGTCGCTCGCCGAATTGACCAGCTTCGCCTCGTACGCCACGAACGCGTCGTCCCACGCCGAGGTGTCGGTACCGCGGCCGTCGGTCGGCTCGACCACACAGCGGATCGGCAGCTCGAAGGCGCGCGCGAAGGCGAAGTCGCGGGTGTCGTGCGCCGGAACGGCCATGATCGCGCCGGTTCCGTAGCCCATCAGGACGTAGTCGGCGATGAAGACGGGGATCTGCTCGCCGTTGACCGGGTTGGTTGCGAACGCGCCGGTGAACACGCCGGTCTTGTCCTTGGCCTCGGCCTGGCGCTCGACGTCCGACTTGGCGGCGGCCTGCGCGCGGTAGGCGGCGACGGCCTCGCCCGGTGTGGCGTGTCCGCCGGTCCACACCTCGTGCGTGCCCTCGGGCCAGGCCGCGGGAGTGAACTTCTCCACCAGCGGGTGCTCGGGCGCCAGCACCATGTAGGTCGCGCCGAACAGGGTGTCCTGACGGGTGGTGAAGATCGTGATGTGCTCGCCGTCGATCGGGAAGTCGACGCGGGCGCCCTCGCTGCGGCCGATCCAGTTGCGCTGCTGCAGCTTGATGGCCTCGGGCCAGTCCAGCGCCTCCAGGTCCTCCAGCAGCCGGTCGGCGTAGGCGGTGATGCGCATGTTCCACTGGCGCAGCTTGGCCTTGAAGACCGGGAAGTTGCCGCGCTCGGAGCGGCCGTCGGCGGTGACCTCCTCGTTGGCCAGCACGGTACCCAGGCCCGGGCACCAGTTGACCGGCGCGTCGGAGGCGTAGGCCAGCCGGTACTCGCCCAGGACGTCGGCGCGCTCGCCGGTGTTCAGCTCGCTCCACGCGCGCGTGGTGCCCGGAACGGCGCGCTCACCGGACTCGAACTGGGCGATCAGCTCGGAGATCGGGCGGGCCTTCCGCGCCTCGGCGTCGTACCAGGAGTTGAAGATCTGCAGGAAGATCCACTGGGTCCACTTGTAGTAGTCCGGGTCGATCGTGGCGAAGGACCGGCGCTTGTCGTGGCCCAGGCCCAGCCGGCGCAGCTGGACCTTCATGTTCTCGATGTTGGCGTCGGTGGACACGCGCGGGTGCGTGCCGGTCTGGACGGCGTACTGCTCGGCGGGCAGGCCGAAGGCGTCGAAGCCCAGGGTGTGCAGGACGTTGTGGCCGGTCATGCGCTGGAACCGGGCGAAGACGTCGGTGGCGATGTATCCCAGCGGGTGACCGACGTGCAGACCCGCACCGGAGGGGTACGGGAACATGTCCATGATGAACTTCTTGGGCTTGGTCACCAGCTCGGGGTCGCCCGCCAGGTCGCCCTTGGGGTTCGGTGCCGCGTAGGTGCCGTCGGCGTCCCAGAAGTCCTGCCAGCGTGCCTCGATCTCGGCCGCCATGGCGGCCGTGTAGCGGTGCGGCGCGGCCTCCGCCGACGTGGCGGCGGCGGCAGCGGGGTTCGTCTCGCTCATGATCCTCAAAGCTCCATCGATCGTCTCTGCCTGCGGAAACGAAAAATCCCCTCGCACAGGAGGGGACGCCGCGCCGATGCCGACCTCACGGATTCGACCCGGGGTCGGTACTGATCAGCGCGGCCCGCTAAGCAGAAGGCGTACGGCACGCATGGCGTTAGGGTACCGCAGGCCTCGAGCAAGCGGCGACGGCCTTGAGCAAGCCGCGGCGCGCTTCCGTATCCCTTGTGGACATGCCATCAACCACGGAGGGAGCTGAACCAAGGTCAACGATTACTTCGCGTACCGTCCACTAAGGGACATCGACCCAGTCGCATTGTCCGTTGATAACAACGCAATAACTCAAACCCCCGTACTGATCGGTATGGCTCCACTTAGAGTTCGGCAGCGGGACCGCTTTCCCGAAACTGCTCGGAGTTGCCCCCATGAACCCTCGTCGTAGTACCAGCTCCCTCCCCAAACCGGGCCGCTCGGCCTACGGGGTGGCATCGGCTGTCGTCCTGCTGCTCATACCCGTGGCCGTACTGGTCGGAGGCAACCAGTTCCGCGACTTCCTGAACTTCGGCGCGGGCGTGTTGTCCCTGGTCTCCCTCAGCTGTTCGGTCATCTGGGGCCTGTTCGCGCAGGACCGGATCTTCCTGAACATCCGGCAGCGGATCGTCGGCCAGGCGGTGCACCGCACGCTGGGGGTCGCGTCGATCGCCTTCCTGCTGCTGCACATCACCACGAAGGTCGCGCTCGGCCACACGCAGGTGATCGGCGCGATCATCCCGTTCTCGCTCGGTGTCACCGGAATCGGCGGCCTGATCGGACTGGGCTCGCTGGCCGGCCTGCTGATGATCTTCGTGGGCGTCACCGGCGCCCTGCGCAGCAACTTCGCCACCCCGGCCCCGGTCGCCGCCCGCTGGCGCGCGATGCACATGCTCGCCTACCCGGCCTGGTGTGCGGCGCTGATCCACGGGCTGTACGCGGGCCGCGCGGCCAAGCCGTTCTTCGTGATCTCCTACGGCCTCTCGCTGCTGGGCGTGATGGCCGCTCTCGCGTTGCGCGCCGCCCCGCGGCCGGTCAAACGCAGGATCGCCGACCGCCTGGTGGCGCTGTTCGGCAGCTCGGAGCGGCCCGGACTCGAGGAGCTGGACGCGAGCCGCTCCCGGAGGGCCGAGTCGGCGTCGGCGGGCTTCGAGGGCCGGCGCGAACCGAGGGCGGCGGCCGCCCCGTCCGCGCCGCTGTACCAGTCCCCGGCCACGCCCGCCCCGGAACCCGCGTCGGGCTTCGCGGCCGCCTACCGCGCCGTCTCCACCCCCGGCCGCTCCCAGTCGTCGTACGCGGCCGGGCAGACCGCGCGCATGGACCTGCCGCTGGACATGCAGTCCACGGAGGCCATCCCGCGCGTGGACGGCCCCTCCAGCACCTCGGGCAGCTGGCCGATCCCGTCCCCGCCGCCGGTCGGTGAGGCCCCGCGGTCCGCGTACGACCCGCTCCAGGACACCGGCCACACCATCCCGGTCTATGGCAATCCGGGCGCCGGCGGATACGGCGGCAGTGACATGTACGACACCGGTGAGACAAATGGCCTCTATGGCGCGTACAACGCCAGTGACACGTACAACAGCGGTCCCGCTGCCGAACCGCTGCCCGGCGCGTCCTTCGACACACCGGGTTCGGGCGAACCCTGGAACATGCCGTCCGGAGGCTTTAAGTGAACGAGGCCCTGCCCGACGTCCCCGAAGTCCGCGTCGTCGGACTTCCGCAACTCACGTCGGGCTTCGACCTTGTGGAACGGCTCGATCTGCCCATGCACCTCAAGGTGCACGGGCCGCTCGACCCACTCGGCGGCGAGCAGCTCGCGCAACTCGCCGAACGCATCAACCTCAAGGGCCGCGGCGGCGCGGGTTTCCCCTTCCACAAGAAGCTGCGCTCGGTCGCCGAGTCGGCGATCAAGCGCGGGGTGCGGCCGGTCGTCGTGGTGAACGGCAGCGAGGACGAACCGGCCTGCCGCAAGGACACGGTGCTCATCAACCGCGCCCCGCACCTGATCCTGGACGGCGCACTGCTGTGCGCCGAGGCACTCGGCGCACGGACGCTCGTGATCGGTGTCACACGCGAGTCCACACAGCGCTCCATGGAGGCCGCGCTCGCCGAACGCGGACTGAGCAACAGCCGTAGATCGGCGCTACGCGCGTGGGTGCAGCGCAACCCGGTGCGCATGGTCACCGGCGCCGCCGCCTCGCTGATCCGCTCGGTCGACGGCGGCCCGGCGATCCCGCCCGGCCGCAAGATCAGCGCCTCGCAGAGCGGCGTCGGCGGCGCGCCCACGCTGCTGTCGAACGCGGAGACGTTCGCGCAGCTGGCCATCGCGGCCCGCATCGGCCCGGAGCGCTACGGCAACACCGGCCTGTACGACGAGCCGGGCACCGTCATGCTCACCGTGTCCGGCGCGGTCGCCCGCCCGATGGTGATCGAGGTCCCCACGGGCGTGCCGCTGCGCTACGTGCTGCAGCTGGCCGGCGCCCCGCCGGTGCCGCAGGGCGTGCTCACCGGCGGCTACCACGGCAAGTGGATCGACGCGGCGACCGTCAACGAGGCGATCGTCTCCCGCAACTCACTGGACGCGGTGGGCGGTTCGCTGGGCGCGGGCGCCATCCTGCCGATCAGCCAGGAGACCTGCCCGCTCGGCGAGTCGCTGCGGGTGGCGCAGTGGCTGGCGGAGGAGAGCGCGGGCCAGTGCGGCCCGTGTTACCTGGGCCTGCCGGCCGCCGCACGAGGCATGGAGGACATCCTCAACGGCGGCGGCCCGGCCGCCCTGGAGGCGCTGAAGCAGGTCGCGAAGAACGTCAAGCGCCGGGGCGCGTGTTCGCATCCGGACGGCTCGGCGATGTTCCTCGAGTCGACGATCAAGGCGTTCACCGACGACCTCGCCGCACATGTCCTCGGAAACGGCTGCGGACGGCCCGTGGAGGGCGTTCTGCCGCTCTTCGAAGGAGGCAGGGCCCCGACGGGCATCCCGGGCGGCGGAGAGCCCGAGGAGACCGGCGGCAGCCGCCAGAAGATCTACGTCGACTGGACGCTGTGCCGGGGCCATGGGCTGTGCGCCGACATCCTCCCCGAGGTGTTCGAACTCGGCGCCGACGGTTTCCCGACCGTCGCCCAGGCGCAGGTGCCGCGTTACGCGGAGGCCAAGGCGCTGCGCGCGGTGCGTCGCTGTCCGGCGCTGGCCCTGCGCATCGAGGAGGACACGCGCGGGCAGGCACCGTCCCGCAACCTTCCGGTGGTCTCCCAGGGCCGCGGCCGGCGCGCTCTCGGCCGCTGAGCGGAGTTGAGGGGGCGGGTCACCCGAGCCGGGTGGCCCGCCCCCTTCGTGCGGCCGCGCCTTCCCGCAACACGCCGAAGGCGGATCATCCATCGGGATGATCCGCCTTCGACTGCTGTGGAGCTAAGGAGAATTGAACTCCTGACCTCCTGCATGCCATGCAGGCGCTCTACCAACTGAGCTATAGCCCCTTGTTCTGTTGTTTCGCCCGGTTCCCCCGGCGACGACGTAAACATTACAGGCCCGGCGACGCAGCGCCAAATCGGTTTCGGCTTCGCGGCGAACGGTGACTGATGTCCGCTTTTGTGACGGTGCTCGCGTCGTCCGCAGCCCGCCGCCGGGCCGTCGCGGAAACGCGTCGGCTACGCGCGCGGGGGGCGTAGCGGCCTACGGGGTGTGGTGCGTGCCACTCGCGCCTCTGCCGCGGACACGCGGGCACAGGAGCGCGGCTCCCGGCACCCTGCTGGTCCTCTGCTCGTACGCCCCCTGGCGCGGACCGCACGGAAACAGGCGCCCCGAACTGCACTGGAAAGTACTGGAATTGATGCTCCCGGCCGGCTGCGGAGCGGCCGGGGTGCGGTGCTTCTCGTGCCGACCCCGCACGTCGTTGCGGGGCCTCGGCAACGACGTGCGGGGGTCAGGCCGTCACGAAGGAGTAGAACCGCTTGAGTGTGCAGTGCTCCTCGAGAAGGCGGCCGTAGATCGGCTCGCCCTCCAATTCCCGGTACGTCTCGATCGGGTCGCCTTTTATGATCAGCGCCCGCGCGCATTCCTCGCACCAGTACTGGTAGTCGGGATTGATCGGCTCCATGTCACGGACGATGGGTGTACCGCTCCCACACCAGTCGCACTTTCGCCTGTGTGCACCCATCGATCAGCTCCAGCTGTGGCCGCAGGCCGTGCACACGTAGGAGATTCCGCCGTTGTCGCCGAGGACCTGGGCGACATGCGCGGAACCACAGGAAGGGCAGCTCAGCCGGGTGGTCGTGTCCCGTATCAACGCCGCACCGAGGAGGTGGCCGACCTCCTCAAGGATGCTCGCAGGCATCGCTACTCCCTCCCGTCGGGCCGCGCCCCCTTCCGGCCGTTTGATTCTGCCACGGCCGGAGCAATACGGTCAGCGACGCCTCAGTACCAGTCCGGACACGGCGCCCGCCGCGGCCGTTCCGGCCAGCGCCCAGGCACACACCGAGAACGCCTCCGCAGAGGTGTACGAACGCAGGGCTCCGATTGACTCAAGCCGGTTGAGGAACAGTGTGCCGAAAGACGCAACGCCGATCAGCTGACCGAGCTGGGTGACCGTCGCCAGCAGACCGGCGGCGTCCGCTGCGTCCTCGGGCCGCACGGTGGCGAGCGCGCCGGTCAGCGTCGGGCTGAAGGCGAGCGCCAGTCCGGCTCCCAGGCCCGCGTAACCGGCGTACAGGACCGCTCCCCCGTCGCCGCCCCCGTGGAAGGCGAGCCCCACGACGCCCACGGACACCGCGGTCAGCGCGAAACCGGCCGGGGTCAGGGCCCGCTGCAGGCCCGCGGGCCACCTCCGCGAGGTCAGGCTGACCGTGCCGAAGACGGCGGCGGTCGGCGCGAAGCCGAGCCCGCCGCGCAGCGCGCTGTAGCCGAGGCCGCCCTGGAGATGCAGGGTCAGCGCGAAGAGGAAGCCCGCGTTGACCGACATCACGGCGAGGATCCGGAAGACCGCCAGGCCGATTCCGGGATGGCGCAGCACCCTGAGCGCGATGAGCGGGGCGCCGCCGCGCCGGGCCAGCCTGGATTCGTACCCGCAGAACAGCACGAACAGCGCCGCGGCTCCGGCCAGCGACAGCCAGGACCACAGCGGCCAGTCCTCCTCCTGCCCGAGGACCAGCGGCACCGTCAGCAGCGACACGGCCGCGCCGAGCAGCACCAGTCCGGGCAGGTCGAGCGGACGCGCCCGCTCCGTGCCGCTTCCGCCGCCCGACGGCAGGACCCGGCTGTGCCTGAGCGTTTTACTTGGCCCCTGAGTGCTCTAGTTGGCCCCGCTGAGCGGCGTAGGTGGCCCGCAAAGTAGCGGGAGCGGCCAGATTTGTGGCAGTTTCCGCGGTACTGCTGACGGAAAGCCTGGCCGTCGAGTGTGCTGGTGCTGTGGCGTCCTCCCTCAACCAGGCGAACCCGGACCGGGATCCGGTCTGGTCCCACAGCTGCTCGCTCACAGACCTTGCAGTCCGACAGGCGGTGCCCGAGGGTCCTGACCCCGGTGCCGACTGGGCCCGCCGGTGGGTCGCCGTGTGGAAGTCGACCCAGGGGGAGATCGCCTGTCCTGTTCGGGATCTCGATACCTTCAGGTGGTCGGCTTCGCGCCCCGCGCGCGCGTTCACCTGGCGGGCTGGGCAACGGCACCGCCCCGGTCTGGCGTACATGTCGACAACGGGGCGGCTGCATGGTTTCGAGAGCTTGGCCGAGCGGCGTCTACTCTTGGCGCTCGATTTTGTGGGCGGCGTGAACGAGCTGCTGTCGCAGCCTTTCACCCTGAAGTTCGCTACCCGCCAGGGCGCCGTGCGGCACACCCCGGACTATCTGGTGCTGGCCCACGGGACCGGTCTGCTGATCGACGTCCGGCCAGCGGATCTGATCAAGCCGGACGACATGGTCAAGTTCGCCGCTGCCCAACGAGCGGCCGGAGCCGCCGGATGGCAATACGTCGTGGTCGCCGGATGGCAGCCGAAGCCCTGGGCCGCGGTAGAAGCGCTGTCTGCCCGGCGGCGCTCGATGTCCGACCCGCTGGGGCTGGCTCCCGAGCTCCTGGAACTAGTAGCTCATGAGCCGCGACCGCTGAGCGAGCTCGTGGAAGGCACGTCGTGGCCGGCACTCGCGCGGACCTACGTGCTTCACCTGCTCTGGTCGCGGCGGCTGACCGTGGACTTGACCCTGCCGCTGGGAGACGAGTCGTGGATCTACCTGCCGAGGAGGGGCTGATGAAGCAGGGCGGCCAAGTACGCCGGGCAGAGGACCTCACCGAGCACAATCTCGCCCGAGCCCGGATCCGCGAGGAGCACCTGCTTGAGGTCGAGACCGGCTACCGGAGCGGGAGCCGGTTCTGGGCCCGGCCGGACGAACCGCGGCCCGCGTTCGATCCCGCATGGACCACGTTGACGGAGCGGCGGCTGGCCAAGGTCGCCGAGCTGAATGACCTCGACGGCCGCGAGGCGAAGCAGCTGGGCCTGGAGCGAATCAGCGTCCGCACGCTGAAGCGGATGTCCGCGCAGCACTCCGAGCACGGGGTCGCCGGGCTTGCCGACGGCCGGTGGACCCGCGCGCGGTCTGGGCACCGTTCCATCACGCCGGAAGTGGAGGAGGCGATCGCGGCGGTGCACGCGGAGTCACTGCACCGCTCGAGGATGAGCATGACCTCGAAGGAGCGGCTGATCCACCAGTACGTGCGCGAGCGCTTTCCCGACCGCGAGGTGCAAGTTCCGCACCGCACGACCCTGTCGAAGGTGTGGCGGGAGTGGTTCGGGCCGGGCGGAGGCCGCCAGCGGTACGTCCGTTCGGCGGCCGCGGCCGCCGCGGCGTGGCGGCCTGGGGCCACGGTGCATGTCAGCAGGCCGGGGCAGGTGGTGGTCCTCGATACGACGCCGTTGCCGGTGAAGGTGCTGGACGATGTCTTCGCCGAGCCGATCACGGTGCACCTGACGATTGCGCTGGACGCCTGCACCCACTCGATCGTCGCGTTCCGGCTCACGCCGGTGGCGGAGTCGGCGGTGGAGGTGGCGATGCTGCTGCGGGATGTGCTGCTGCCGCTGCCGATGCGGCCGGACTGGGGGCCGGAGACGGAATGGCCCTACCCCGGCGCCCCGGCGGCGCTGGTGGCCGAGCTGGCCGGGCACCCTGTCGCCGGGCTGCCGTTCTTTGCTCCCGAGACGGTGACCAGCGACCATGGCGCCGTCTACAAGAGCCACCACTTCGTTCAAGCCGCGGCGACGCTCGGGATCGATCTGCTGCCAGCCCGGGCGATGCGACCGCCGGATAAGGCCGCCTGCGAGCGGGCCTTCGCCGGGATCCAGTCGCTGCTGCTGGAGCTCCTCCTGGGCTACCGCGGTATCGACATCGCCGACCGCGGCTGCGATCCGGAGAGCGACGCGACGTGGACGCTGTCGGAGATGGAGCACCTGCTGGCCACGTGGATCGTGAAGGTCTGGCAAAACCGGCGGCTCGACCAGTACGCGCCCGCCTGGGATCCGGGCGGCCGACACAGCCCGAACACCCTCTTCACCGCCGCGGCCGCGCGGGACGGAATCTGCCTGGAGATCCCCCCACCGGAGCTGTACTACCAGCTGCTGCCCGTGCACTTCGTACGCATCGACGCCCGGCGCGGCGTGAAGATCGGCGGCCTCTGGTACGGCGCCCGCAGCCCCGTCCTCGAACCCCACCGGGGCCGCCTGTCGGGCCGGGGCGGCCGGCACGCGGGGAAGTGGGCCGTGCACCGCGATCCCCGGGACTGCCGCCAGGTCTTCATTGAGCTGGACGGAGCCTGGCACGAACTCTTCTGGAACGGGCTCCCGCCCGGCCAGGAGGTGCCCGCGTTCTCAGACGCCCGCGTTGGGGACGTCCTGCGACAGGCCGCCAAGGCCGGTCTCAAGCCCCGCAGCGACGCCCAACTCCTGCCGGTACTCCTCGGCTTGGTGGCCGCCAAGACGCCGGTGGATGCCTGGCCGACCCAGATGACCCGGCAGCAGAAGACCGACCGGGCGCGAGAACTCGCACGGGCCCGGGCCGCAGCCCTCGACCGGCCCGCCCCGGCCCCGCCACCAGAGCCGTCTTTGCAAGAGGCCCGGGCTTTACACCGGCAGGCCACCGCCGCCGTGGAGGCAGACCGACGGCGCCGCCGGATGGCCGCCGTCCCCGTCCCGCCGCCGGCCCCGCCACTCCTGGCCGACTCCGTCAGGGCCAAGAACCTCTTCCCCCTCCCCGACGAAGAGCAGGACGCCCCCGGGGCGGCGGACACTGACTGGGCGGGGGAGAAGTCATGACGCGGGTCGGCATAGGGCTCGGGCTGATGGCGCCTGCTGCGCGGGACCAGGCCGCGGGATGGGACACCTGGCGGCGGGCACGGCGCGGCTTCGCACCGGCGCCGGTGCGGTCGCTCGGGCAGTGGCGGGTGATGAGCGCGCGCGAGCGATCCGCCTATGACCTGCACCGGATGGCCACCCATGCCAACCTCCCGCTCCTGGACACCCCGATGAGCCAGCGGGTCGACCGGCTGCTGAGCGCCCGGCTCCGCACCAACGCCTTCAAGGCCAAGCCGTCCACTCGCGCGGGAGTGAT
Source organism: Streptomyces sp. NPDC048191 (assembly GCF_040652655.1). Classification (NCBI taxonomy): domain Bacteria; kingdom Bacillati; phylum Actinomycetota; class Actinomycetes; order Kitasatosporales; family Streptomycetaceae; genus Streptomyces; species Streptomyces sp. NPDC048191. Next base: position 17,827 of record NZ_JBEZMO010000010.1, on the reverse strand, counting down.
GATCAGCGGCGGTGGCTATCAGGGCAAGACCGAGACCACCTGCGAGATCGTGGCCGCCTTCGAGGATTCCTGGCGCGCCCTTCACCACCAGATCCACCCCAACACGGCACCCGGGACCCGCGACTTGTGGGTGCCGGTCGCTTATGTGCAAACCCCGCGAAGCCGAAGAGCGCCTGCAAGGCGATCTTGAACTTCTACGGGGCACCGACGAAAAACATGGACCTCCCGGACCTGATTCGGCAGGTCGCCGCGTCCCTGACCGACCACGGCACCAAGGTCCTGGTCCTCGATGACATCACCCGCCTGCGGATGCATCGTGCCGACGACCAGGACACCCTCGACCTGATCCGCGCGTTCATGAGCATGCACGTCACCCTCGTCCTCATCGGCGTCGACATCCCCGCCTCCGGCCTCCTTCGCGAAGGCCGCCTCGATCCGGCATCCGGGCAGAGCGTGCTGCCACCGTCCCGGCACGCCACCGCGCACGGCCTTGAGGCCACCCAGACCGAGCGCCGTTTCGACCTCGTCGACCTCGACCGCTTTCGCTACGACACCGACCAGCAGATCACCGCCTGGACTACCCACCTCGCCGGCCTGGAGAGAGCCCTCCGGCTGCTGAACGCCCAGCCGGGCATGCTCACTTCGGGGCGCATGCCCGAGTACCTCTTCACCCGCACCAACGGCGTCGTCGGCCTCCTCGAACGCCTCATCGAGGACGGGTGCACTGAAGCGGTCACCAGCGGCGCCGAGTGTCTGACCGAGACCCTCCTCGACAGCCTCCCCCTCACCCTGGGTGGTGCCGACCGCGACGCCGAGGCAGGCGAGATCCCAGTCGTCCCCACGGCCTCTGCCCGCCGACCGCGCGGCGGTCGGCGCCGCAACTCTGCGTTCGACGATCACGGCCCCGCAGCCTCGGACACGGCATGACGAACACTCCGCTGCCCAGAAGTTTGGATCCCGCCCGGGGTGAACTGCTGGCGGGCTACCTTCTGCGTCTCGCCCACCGCATCGGCATCTCTCCGCTCGACCTCGCGCACCGGTGCGGGCTCACCGCCGGGACGACGTTCCCCACCCATCACGTCGTCCGCCTCGACGACAACCGAGCCCGGCAGACGGCCACCGTCTGCCGCCTCGGCCTGCCCGAGGTTCACGCGCTCACCCTCGCGACGCAGGCTCCAAGCTATCCCCCTCTGCACCCCGTTTACCTGGGACGACACCAAAGCTATATCGACATGGCCAACGACGGCTGGGTCTTCACGGCATTCAGCCGGTACTGCCCCGACTGCCTGGCAGACACCGCCGATCTTCCCGGCGGGTCGGTCTGGCGGGGCTCGTGGCGCCTCCCGCACACATTCCTCTGTACACGCCACCATCGCCTTCTCGACTGGAGGTGCCCCAGTTGCCAGGCACCTGCCTTCTCCAACGGCTACCGGGCCGACGGAAGATGGCGACCCACCCAGCTCATCCCGTCACCGCGTAGCAGCCTCCACCCGGCGCAATGCCGCCATCGGTCCGGCACCGGTCGGGACCCGGCATGCGCCCACCAGCTCGACCATCCTTCCGCCACCGGCGAAGGGCCTACCGAGGCGATGATGCACGCTCAACAACGGCTGACCGCAGCCGCCCGCTCCATGACCGGGCAGGAGGTCGAAAGCCTGGGCGGGCCTACCTCACCCCAGCGGTTTCTCAACGACGTCCGTGCCACTACGCTCGCCATCTGCAGCACCTGGCCGGCCACGGCCGAAGTCCTCATCAGCGCCGAACACCTGGACGAGGTCGCCGCTCACGCTGAAACTCTGAATCGAGCACCCGCCGAAAGAGCCGGACCTCAAGGAGACGGCTGGCTGGCTCGCTCCGTCGACCACCCACCTGGCGAACCACTGCGGGCAGCCGCCCTGATGGCCGTCGTCGTGCGGATCCTCGACGACCCGCGCGGCAAGACAGTCCTTGCCCGCGTGCTGTCCCGGCTCCCCTCCAGCCGTGCCGGATACCGACGGCTGAAGCGCCTCGCCCCACACTGCTCACCCGGCATGAACGCCGCCATTGGCGAGAGCACCCACCTGCGTCACGGAACTGTCGGTCCGCCCGCGCTCTTCCCCCAGCCTCCGACCCACCGGGGCCTGCTCGACCCGAAGGGCATCCCGCAGCTCCTGCCGGACGCCTGGGCCTGGCCACTGGACGAACTGAACGGGCCCGCAAGACAACTGCGCCGAGACGCCGCGATCCGCCTCGTCCAGATGACCCGTGGCGGATCCCGCGCTGCGGCTGCCCGCTACCTCGGCATCACCCCCGGCGCCCTCCAGTCCGCGACGGTCACCATCCGCACCTGGCAGAAGGTGCCAGGCAACGCGGACGCCTACCAGGACGCACTTCACCGCATCGCCGAAATCGCCGCCATCACCGAGGCGTCCTCCTCGACGAGGCTCACCGCTCCTGAGGGCGGCCGCCCCCCGGCCGCGGAATCGGGACCGAGACCTACGCTGGGCCCTTCGTCCGCCCCGCCCGAGGAGTAGCGTGCCGCCGTCCTTCGTTCACCGGATCACCAAGTACGACCCCGCCGACCGCGACGAGCACGGCCACTACACCGGCGCCGAGGACACAGTCAACGACCACGGACCTGTCGAAGCGGCATACCTGGCGGCGATCGCCGCCTTCGCGGAGGCATCGGGCATCGACCGGTTGGAGATCCGCGAACCTACGGTCACCGGCTTCGTCCACTTCGGTGTGGAGCCGCCGGTTGATGGGCACGGCCTCGGCGGGCTCTTCCCGCCCGACCTCACCGGCTACCACGACGGGGCCGAGGTCTCCCTTCCGGTCGCCCTGGAACTGGTCCGGGCCATGCTCCGCGGCCAAGGCGCTTGGTGCCGACTGGAGGTGGGGGATTTGTTTACCGTGCATGTCGGGTGGGACCAGTACGTGTACGTGGGCAGCGACCGGCCCTGCGCGGACGCCGTGGCCCGTACACGGGAACTCGGCCTCTTCCCGGAACCGCTAACGGCCTCGCCCTACGCGGCCGAGGTCGACGAAGCGGAAGTGACGGAGCCGGCCGACGAGCACTTCTGGATACGTGTGCACACCGCGCTGGCCTCACAGCATGCGCTACTCCTCGAGGAAAGCTAGGTCCGCGGCGCCGCACGCTGGCACCGAATCACACCGAAGAACCTCAACACAGTGCGCGCCGGTCTCGGCCCGCGCGCATTGCTGACCGTCTGGCCCGACCTGACCCCGAACGTCGGCGCCGTCCTAGCCGCATTGCCCCAGGAGGAGGCCATCCAGTTCGTCTGGGAAGCGCAGGACGGGACGATCAGCCATGCGATCGTCGACGACACCGACTACCAAAAGCTCACCGTCCACGTGGCCGATGCCCGAGCCGCCTGCGTCCTGCCTCTGTCCCTCGCCGAACACCGCCCACTGCTCTGTGCTGCCCTGCCAGACAGCGACGGTGTACTGCGCGCCCGGTGGTAACCCGGTTCGCGCGCCACGGGCGAGCCAGCAGGTCTTGTGCATCGAAGTTGTCCTGCCAGACCAGGTGTCGTGCTCGGTCACACCGGGAACTGACCCGGCCACTGAACCAGGCCCGCTAACGCCAACTGCGCGGCCGTGGCGTCCTAAGCAGCACCGGTCTGTTTCAGCGGCCCGCTCGTCAGCGCGCGGTGTAGTCCGCGGCGAGCCGGTCGAGGAACGTCATGAGCTTGGCGTTCATCTCGGTGTAGTCGTTGGCGCGCAGCTGGTCGGGCTGCTGGACAAATGGCCGGTCGGTGAGCGCGGCCAGTTCGTTCTCGCTGTGCTCGATCAGGGCCTCGATGCAGTCGGGGGTGAACTCCATGTGGCACTGGAAGGCATACACGTAGCGGCTGTAAGCGACGATCTGGCGGGGGCATCCGGCGCTGGTGGCCAGCACAGTCGCGTGGTCGGTGAGGCCCGGCATGTCGTTGTGCCAGTGGCCGGTGTGGAAGGAGTCCCCGAAGCCCGCGAGGAAAGGGTGCTCGCGGCCGGCGTCGGTGAGTGTGACGGGAAAGGATCCGATCTCCGTGTTCGGGCTGGGCGCCCAGGCGGCGCCAAGGGACTCACCGACGAGCTGGGCGCCGAGGCAGATACCGATGACAGCCTTGTCCGCCTCGATACAGGAAGAGATGAGGGCCTTCTCCGCAGCGGCGTCGAAGTGTGGGCACTCCTCGACGGTGGTGCTGGGCTGCTGGGGGCCGCCCATCACGATCAGCAGGTCGATGTCCTGTCCGGACCCGGGCAGCGCGTCCCCCTCGTAGACCCGCGAAATGCTGAGGTCGTGACCCCGGGCTCTGGCCCAGTCCTCGAAGGCCCCCGGGGCCTCGAACGCCTCGTGGACGACGATGTGGGTACGCATGACTGTGCTGGCCTTTCGGTCTGTGTGTGATGGGAGCGGTTCGCTGCGGTAGTTCATGCCGCCGACGGCATGGCCGGGCCGGATCAGGTGGGGTGGACGGGGAGGACGGCGGCGAGGTCGTCGGTGAACTCGCGGGCCTGCTGCGTGGTGAGCGTGGAGGTGGTTACCCGGATCTCCTGGCTGGTGCCGGCCTTGGCTGCGAAGAGGTGGCCGGGCTGGACTGCCCACCCTCGCCGTGCCAGTGCATCCGCGATGGGGCGGGCCTCCGTGCCCAGCGGCACCCAGACGTTCAGGCCGTCCGGCCGGTAGCCGAGCGGACGGCCGATGCCCCGCTCAGCCAGCTCGGCCAACAGCAACGCGCTGCGCTCGGCATAGGCGTCGCGCGCGCGGGCGATCAGCTCGTGCACCTGCGGATCACTCACCAGCCGGTACACCGCGTGCTGCAGCAGCCGGCTCACCCACGTCGTCCCGGTGTTCAGCCGCGTCTGCAGCCGCTCGGCGCTTTCCTCGTCCGTCGCGACGAGCGCGAGCCGAAGATCCGGCCCGAGGAACTTCGACACCGAGCGCACCAGCGCCCACCGGGAGACCTCGGACGGCGTGATCCGGTGGTACGGCGCGTTGGAGACGGCCCAGAAGTGGTCGTCCTCGATGACCAGGACCTGGGGATGCGCCGCAAGGACCGACCGCAGTTCGGCGGCGCGCTCGCCGGTGACGCTCACACCGGTCGGGTTGTGGGCCCGCGGCGTGCACACCACCGCCCGCACCCCGCCCTCCAACGCCGCCTGCAGGGCCTCCGGCCGCATCCCTGCCTCGTCGACCGGGACCGCGACGGTGCGCAGGCCGTTCAGCCGCAGGGTACCGATACTGGCCAGGAAACACGGATTCTCCACCGCGACCGCGTCGCCCCGGGTGAGATATGCGGTCAGCAGCCGCTCCGTGGCATCGACCGCGCCGTGCGTGACCAGAATCCGGAAGCCGTCCGTGGCCACGTCCGGCGCGAACTGTTCCGTCGCGCAGCCGGCGAGGTCCGGATCGACCGACGGTGCGCCGTAGAACGCGGGCCGGTAGTCACCGCTCCGGAGCGCCTGCAGTGCATCGGGGATCAGTTCCGGATCGGGGTTGCCGCTGGCCAGATCGATCAGGCGGCCGCCGAACCACGCGCCTTCGCTGGCCAGTTGCGGCACCCCACTCACGACAGTCCCGCCGCGGCCGCGGGTCTCCGCCTCGCCGGCCGCCACCAGCTGGCGGTACGCCGAGGCCACCGTGTTCCGGTTCACCCCCAGCTCCTCGGCCAGCTTGCGCACCGGCGGGAGCAGGTCCTGCGGCGCCAGCTGACCCGACGCGATCAGGTCCCGCACACTGCTCGCGATCTCTGTCGCCGCTATCCCGCTGATTTGCACCGGGCACCACCTCCGCCCACAACCATAGCGTTTGGCATAGGCCATTAGAAATATGTCCTATGCCAAAGCAGTAAGCTCCCGACCGTGCCAGACCAGCGAGCCGTTCATCCGGGCGACTCAACCGCGGGTACGTCAGGCCGGCTCTCAGGCGCCCTGGGAGGTAGGAACCTCGTCGACGGCACGGTGGGAGTTGGCGCGTCCACGACCTGATGCGCACCCCACTCCCGGACCTGAGGTGGGGAGATCAACAGAGCCCGTCTGCGCGTCTGCTGAGCACCCGGTGGCATTCCCCTGGGTTCAGGGGTGAGCCCAAAAGCCTCCGCGGGATGATCTTGGAGTCCTGAAGGCGGCTGTTCAGGATGCGGTAGGCGGCGCGCGGGCAAGCGGCGCCAGGTTTCCGTATGGGGCGGCGTACAGGGCGACTGCAAATTCACGGCCCCGACCCTCGACTCCCTCGCCTCCAGCCCGTTCACGGCGGCTCCCCCCGGATGCACCGCTCCACCAGGCGAGGCATCCTGGCACCCCCCACGGGGGGAGGGGTGCCAGGTCGTGGTCCTGTGGGTCTTGCGCGAGAACCATCGTTCCCGTACGGTTTTGCTTGCTGGTGAGAACGCTCGTTCTCGCGACAGTGCACCCGCGCCAACGGAACCCACACCCCGCCGGCGGCGGCGATACCGCACAGACCCAAAGGAGTAAGACATGCCGTTCGTCACCACGCAAGATGGCACCGAGATCTTCTACAAGGACTGGGGCCCGCGCGACGCCCAGCCCATCATGTTCCACCACGGTTGGCCGCTGTCCTCGGACGACTGGGACGCGCAGATGCTGTACTTCCTCGCCAACGGCTACCGCGTGATCGCCAGCGACCGTCGCGGACACGGGCGTTCCTCCGACGTCGGCTCCGGTCACGACATGGATCACTACGCCAGCGACGTCGACGCCGTCGTGCAGCACCTGGACCTGCGCAACGTTGTGCACGTCGGACACTCCACCGGCGGCGGACAGGTCGCGCGGTACGTGGCGAAGTTCGGCCAGCCCCAGGGCCGCGTCGCGAAGGCGGTGCTCGTCGCGGCGGTGCCCCCACTGATGGTGCAGACCGCCGAGCACCCCGACGGTGTTCCCGTCTCGGTCTTCGACGGCTTCCGCGACGCTCTGGCGGCCAACCGGGCAGAGTTCTTCCACGCGGTGGCCTCCGGCCCCTTCTACGGGTTCAACCGTGACGGCGTCCCGCTTTCGCAGCAGGTCGTGGACAACTGGTGGCGCCAGGGGATGACGGGAAGCGCCCTTGCCCACTACGAGGGCATCAAGGCGTTCTCGGAAACCGACCAGACCGCAGACCTCAAGGCCATCACCGTGCCGGTGCTTGTCCTACAGGGCGACGACGACCAGGTCGTCCCCTACCAGGAAGCCGCCCTCAAGCAGGCGGAGCTCCTGCAGGATGCGGCCTTGAAGATCTACGAGGGTCTGTCGCACGGAATGCTCACAGTGAATGCCAGCGACATCAACCCTGACAGCCTCGCGTTCGTCCAGCAGCCCTGACTGTCCTTGAGCCGAGACGTCCACGATCACCACCCGCCAAGCGCGCGATGATCGTGAACGTCTCGGCTCAGCCGTCACCCCCCATACGGACCGCGTGGAGGCCACGCGTTCGCGAGAAGTCGGCATCCTCAGATCGCACGCAGGATCAACAGCGTCCCCGCTTCGAGCCGCCGGCGCACAACAGCCTCCGGTGAACGATCCCCTATCGGGCAGCGCCCCAACTACACGCGTGGCCTCCGGCCGGGCTCGCGCGGGCTTCCGATTCCCACACCGGGGCGGCTCCGCGACCGAACCGCCCCGCCCCTCTCACTGGCCCCCTGGACTCGCGCCCTCGAAAGGAACGCCACTCATGCACGCATCGCCCACCCTCACAAAGAACCTCCAGGCCGTCCTGGTGGACCTCATCGACCTGTACCTGCAGGGCAAGCAGGCCCACTGGAACATCCTCGGGAGCAACTTCCGCGACCTCCACTTGCAGCTCGACGAGATCGTCGACGCCGCTCGTGAGTTCGCCGACGACACCGCCGAGCGCATGCGCGCGCTCTACGCAGTCCCGGACGGGCGATCCTCCACGGTCGCCGCCACCAGTCACCTCGACCAGTTCCCCGAGGGCGAGATCACGACCCACGACGCCATCGACCAGGTGACCCTGCGCCTCTACCAGGCCACCGGCACGATGCGCGACGTCCACGACGAGGTCGACGAGGAAGACCCGACGACCGCCGACCTCCTCCACGGCTTTATCGGTCGCCTTGAGCAGCTCGCATGGATGGTCTCCGCCGAGAACCGCGCGCCGAGCACTTCCGCGCAGCCGAGTGCTGACCATGTCGAAGCCGGAGCAAGGTTGTAGAGGAAGCGACTCGTCAACCCAGGACGCCGGCCACAGGAGCCCCGGAGACCGCGGAGACAGGTGCCCTCGCAGCGCCGTCGCCGTCCGTTTCGGATCCGACAAGGCGGACCGACGGAGGCCGGTCTGGCCGACAAGATCGGCAAAATCCCGGCGTCTCCGCGTCGGCGGACTTCACCGCCTGCCGGGCTCTCGGGCCGCCCTGCCGGCGAGCGGCCTGCGGCTCTGCCTGGTGTCCCGCTTCCCGCTCCCCCAGCACGACATGGGGTCGCGGTGAGGCGGCGGGGGTGCCCCGGACGAGCTGAAGCTGATCGACGGATCGGTGGTGGTCGTCGCCCACTCCTACGGAGGCATTCCGGTGAGCCAGGCCGCCGCCGCGGCGGGAAGCGGGCCGCGCATCGTCGACCTGACGGCATCCCAGCTCGACGCCGGAGAAGCCTCCTGGGCTTCGCCGGTGCTCCCGTTCCGCCGGAGCCGCGTGAGACCGGGCCGGGATACACGCGGGCCTCGCCACTCCCGACCGAGCGTCAATCCGATTACACAGAGCTACTCGCTCGCATTCGAAGGCCGTGCCGTGCGTATCGAGGTTGCCGGCTCCGGCGCCACGGCGCCCTCGCCCCACCCTCGCTGCACCGGTGCCCCTGATGAGCACGGCCGCGGCGTGGGCATCGTCGAACTCCTGGCGGACTGGACCGAAACCCTCGAGGAACGGGATCACCGGCGGGACCGCGCCGGCCTCCGCGTCGCCACCGCACCGGCTGAGCAGCCCCAGGCAGACCGTGCGCTCGCTTGAGTGGGCAGCGGGCAACACGCCCGGCCCCGATCCGGGCAGGCGCATACGGCGAGTGCCCGGCCCGCGCCCGGGAATGTGCTGTGCGACCTGGTGGCTGTACGGTAGGAGAACGACCGTTTTCGAGAATGGTGAGCGAAGTGGAAGCCGAGACGACTGAGCAGCGGATCCTTGACGCTGCCGAGGAACTATTCTACGGCCGAGGCATACAGGCGGTGGGAATGGATGCGATCCGCACCGCCTCCGGCGTGCCCCTCAAGCGCCTGTACCGGACCTTCCCTTCCAAGGACACCCTGGTCGAGGCGTACCTGAGGCGGCGGGATGCGAGGTGGCTCCGCGATCTTGCCCAGCACGTGGATACCTACGACTCACCCGAGCATCGGATTCTGGCGGTCTTCGACTGGCTGTTCCTCTGGTTCAACGAGCAGGGGTTCCGCGGCTGCGGCTTCATCAACTCCTTCGGGGAGCTGGGGGCGGCGTCCCCGACCGTGGCCGACATCGCGAAGGCCCACAAGGATGCCTTCCGGCGATATCTTGCCGATCTCGTGGCCGCCGCGGACGCGCCCGCGTGGCTGACCGACCAGCTTGTCCTCCTCGCCGAGGGCGCGATGACCACAGCGGCCATCTCCGGGTCTCCAGAGCCCGCCCGTCACGCCAAGGACGCCGCCCGCACCCTGCTGCGGGCCGCTCACGCAGACGTGGTCACCGCTGCCTGAGCACGCCGTCGACTTCACTCGCAGCCCCGCTTCCGTTCCCTGCTGGGTGCCGCCCAGTGGGCAGGGCGCACGGGAGGCTGGTCCTCGGTGGGGGCTTCTGGCCCTGCCCGCGCCCGTCGTCCACCGAGCAGGCCCCGCAGCTGCCGGCCGGCGCGCGATGACCATGCGACTGCGGGTCGCGGCCGGACGCCAGATACGTGACGCCGGGTTCTACCGTCGTCCAGGCCGCCGGGATCTGTACCTGTCTTCGCCGACCGGACGATGCCTTGCATGACCAGGCCCGTGAGGTCGTCGACGCATCTTTGCCCGAGGTCGACGTGCTGGGCATCGGTGAGACCCGCCGGGGCAAGCCGCGCTGGGAACAAGACCCTGACACCGGCAGACGGGCGGGGCGCGCGATCGGTGGCACACCGGCTGGCCCTCGGGGCGGGCGGGCTGCTGGGCCGGGTCGAGGACCGCAGCGTCGCCGAGGTGCTGGCTCGCCACCACCCCGCTGACCTGGAGAAAGAGCATCACACACTTCGCCATCGACGTGTCCGCCACCTACCGCGCCGCGATCCGCACCGGCCTGCCGCACACCAGGGTCGTGATCGACCGCTTCCACGTGGTGCAGCATGCCCTCGGCGGCCCGGCGCCGCACCACTGCCGAGGTCCGCGGCCGACGCGGACGAGCCACCGATCGGGAGCGGTCGGCCCGCCGACGCCTGCACAGCCGTGAGGACCTCACCGACGAGCAGTTCGCGACGATGCGGAACGCGCTCGGCGAGGGGCAATCGGGCAGACCCTGCTGAGGACATGGATCGCCAAGGAGAACCTGCGCAGCCTCCTCGCTCTGGCCAGAACTGGTGCAGACCGGAACCAAGTCGGCCAACCCCGCTGGAAGTTTCCTTCATATGGTGCGCGGATTCCGACATCCCCGAGATGCGGCAGCTCGTCGTCCCCGTCGACCGCTGATGGCCCAAGTCCGCCGCATTCATCGACACCGCACAACAACGCCAGGAGCGAAGGCATCAACCGTGTGATCAAGCTTGTCGCCCGCGCGGCGTTCGGCTTTCGCAATGCCGACAAACAACGGCTTCGGACACCCTGCGTCACCGCTCTCCGGGGCCCGCGGACACCTCCGCACTGCTCATCTCTGAAGAGCCGGTGTGGGACCCCTCGTAGCAGTCGCCGATCGTGCCCGTCCAGACAACCAGGGCCGAGGCCGGGCCTGTTCAGTGAAGGTCCAGGACGAGAACTGGGCTGGACATCGTGGACGGATCGGAATCACGCAATCGAATGCAGCAGCTTGCGTGAGAACCAACGTTCTACTATCGTGGGAGGACGTAGAGAACGCCCGTTCTCTGCCTGGTCGGCCGACTGCCGCGATGCGGTTGCCGTCGAGGGTGCCCACACTTGAGTGGGCCCGAGTACAACCGAAGGAAGCGACATGAGTCACGAACCGCGCCCCCCGTTCCCGCCGTTCACCCGGGAGACCGCCATCCAGAAGGCCCGCCTGGCGGAAGACGGCTGGAACTCCCGCAACCCGGAAAAGGTCGCCCTCGCCTACACCCCGGACTCCTACTGGCGCAACCGCGCGGAGTTCGTCACCGGCTACGACGAGATCGTCGCCTTCCTCACCCGCAAGTGGAACCGGGAGCTGGACTACCGGCTCATCAAGGAGCTGTGGGCCTTCGACGGCAACCGCATCGCCGTCCGCTTCGCCTACGAGTACCACGACGATTCGGGCAACTGGTTCCGCGCCTACGGCAACGAGAACTGGGAGTTCGACGACAACGGCCTGATGCACCACCGCTACGCCTGCATCAACGAACTTCCCATCAAGGAATCGGAGCGCAAGTTCCACTGGCCCCTCGGACGCCGCCCCGACGACCACCCCGGCCTGAGCGACCTCGGCCTCTGACCGGCCACCCCCACGCCGTGGATCCGGGCCCGACGCCGGATCCACGGCGCGGCCGTTCGTGCGTGAGGCTGTACCTGCGGCAGAGGCCGCCGCGCACCTGGAGGGCTTGGGCTCAGGATTCCCTCGCAGGCCTTGAAGCCCCTCTCACCTGCGGTGAGCGCGAGGGAAGCTCCGGATGTCGGCCTTTCCCCCTCACCGCTCTTGCACTGAGAACCATCGTTCTGTAGTCTGATCTCAATCGATAGAACGCCCGTTCTCGCCCGGAGGCTCACGACACTGCCTCCGCCGGCCGGACGGATTGCCGGTTCAGCCGCCGCGCAAAGAAGCTGCAGAACATGAGCCTCTTGATGTGGGCTCGGAAAGTTCGGATGGCGTTCCCATGACTCTCTCGCGCACCGCAACGCAACCCGCGCCGATGGCGCTGCCCTTGTCCGGCGAGCAGCCCCGGACAGCCCCCGTGACCCCGGCGCTGGCCCATGCTCGTACGGGCATGCACCGGCACGGCATGATCGCCCTTCCCGCCGAGGAGCGCTGGGTGCACACCGCCCGCCACTTCGCCGCGTCCCTGCTGGCCCGATGGAACGTCGTCCCGGAGGATCAGGACTCCGTCCTGCTGATCGTCGGCGAGCTTGCGGGGAACGCGGCCCAGCACGGACGGGCCGACATGATCGTGAGCCTCACGTTCGAAGGCCGCGCCGTGCGTATCGAGGTTGTCGGCTCCGGCGCCACGGCGCCCTCGCCCCACCCTCGCTGCACCGGTGCCCCTGATGAGCACGGCCGCGGCGTAGGCATCGTTGAGTTGCTGGCGGACTGGACCGAGACGCTTGAGGAACGGCATCGCCGACGGGACCGCGCCGGTGTGCGCGTCGCCACCGCACCGGCCGGGGCATCCCGCGCTGACCTTGTGCTCGCTTGAGTGGGCAGCGGGCAACAGCCCGGCCCTGATCCGGGCAGGCGCGTACGGCGACGAGCTGGCCCGCACCCGGGAGTATGCGTGCGGCCTGGTGCGCTGCACCGTACGAGAACGACCGTTTTCGAGAAACGAGGTGAGTGAAGTGGAACTCGAAACGACTGAGCAGCGGATCCTCGACGCTGCCGAGGAACTGCTCTACGGCCGAGGCATTCAGTCGGTGGGAATGGATGCGATCCGCACCGCCTCCGGCGTGCCCCTCAAGCGCCTGTACCAGATCTTCCCTTCCAAGGATTCCCTGGTCGAGGCGTACCTGAGGCGGCGGGATGCGAGGTGGCTCCGCGATCTTGCCCAGTACGTGGATACCTACGACTCACCCGAGCAGCGGATTCTGGCGGTCTTCGACTGGCTGTTCCTCTGGTTCAACGAGCAGGGGTTTCGCGGCTGCGGCTTCATCAACTCCTTCGGGGAGCTGGGAGCGACCTCCCCGGCTGTGGCCGATTGCGCCAAAGCCCACAAGGATGCCTTCCGGCGTTATCTTGCCGATCTCGTGGTCGCCACGGATGCGCCCGCGTGGCTGACTGACCAGCTCCTTCTCCTCGCCGAGGGCGCGATGACCACAGCGGCCATCTCCGGGTCTCCAGAGCCCGCCCGTCACGCCAAGGACGCCGCCCGTACCCTGCTGCGGACCGCTCACACAGGCATCGCCCCCGCTGACTGAGCACGCGGCCGCCTTCACTCACAGCCCGGCTTCCGTTCCCTCCGAGGTGCCCCCCAGTGAGCAAGTGAGCAGGGCGCACGTGAGGCTGGTCCTCGGTAGAGGCTTTCTGACCCTTTCCAGTGTTGGCGTGCAGAGCGGGGGACAGCTTGAACGAGCTCGGCGACGTTCTTCCATCGGTCTACTGCTGACTCTGTCCGACGCCATCGCCCGCGGTACGGCCGTGTCGACGACGGCGCCCTGCAGGCCGCGCGCGACGCGCGCGACGCGGGCGCCTCGGGCGCCTCGGGCGTCTCGGGCGTCTCGGGCGCCTCGGGCGCCGAGATCGGCGAGGTCGTCGCCCACCTGGCCCTGAACGTCCGCACGAACTACTTCGACATCCTCGCCAGGTCGACAACGACTGGCCCGTGGTCACGCCGCGCTCCGCGGTCTGACCCGCACCCGCCCCGCCGGCCCGCCCCCACCCGACCAGGGCCGGGCCGGCGGCCCCCTCGCCCGCCGGTCGGCGACACCCCCGACCGCCCGTGGAAGGAAGAACGATGACAGACCCGGCACGGAGCACCCCGGTGGGCTTCCACGACGGCGAGCTGGACGTCCAGATTCAGGCAGGCGTAGTCATGGACGCGGCACGGCTCGCCGGCATGCTGGCCCCCGCCCAGCTGCGCGGCGGCGTGGCCCGCTTCCTGGCCGAGCGGACCTTCGCCGCGATCACCGCCCGCGCCGTAGACGGCACGCTGTGGGTCTCCCCGCTCACCGGCCCGCCCGGGTTCCTCCACGTCGCCTCGTCGGCAGACCTCACCGTGCGGGCACTGCCCGCCGAAGGCGACCCACTGCATCACCTACCGGCGGCCCAGCCGGCCGGGCTGATCGTGGTCGAGTACGCCACCCGCAGACGCCTGCGGATCAACGGCACCCTCTCCGCCACCGGGAGCGACGGCCTGCGCATCGACGTGGAGCAGGCATACGGCAACTGCCCCCAGTACATCCAGAGCCGGCAACTCCACGCCACGCCCGCCGGTATCCCTCACCGGGAGCCGGTCCGGATCGCCAGCACCCTCGCCGCCAGCGACATCGAACTGATCCGCCGGTCCGACACCTTCCTGATCGGCACCACCCACGCCACCCGCGGCAACGACGCCTCACACCGCGGCGGTCCTCCCGGATTCGTCCGCGTCGAGGACGGACGACTGTGGTGGCCCGACTATTGGGGCAACAACATGTTCAACACCCTCGGCAATCTTCAGGCCGACCCCACCGCCGCCCTGCTCTTCTGCGACTTCACCACCGGCCACACCCTGCACCTGTCCGGTCGGGCCGCCCTGGAATGGACCCGCACGGGCATCCCCGGCGACGACGACCGCACCGGCCGCCGCGTCCACTTCACCCCCCGCCATCTCGTGGCCGGCCGCCTGCTGCCGCTCCAGGCCGACACAGTTACCGCAGCCCCCGACAACCCGCCGCTGACCGACCAGCCCACCGCACAATGAAGGACCGCCCCGCCATGACCGACAGCCACCCGCTCGTCCCTCCGTTCGACATCGACAGCGCCCTCGCCCAGGTCCAAGCCGCCGAAGACGTCTGGAACACCCGCGACCCGTCTCAGGTCGCCCTCGCCTGCACCGAGGACTCCGCTTGGCGTGACCGCGATGTCCTCGTCACCGGCCGAGAAGAGATCACCGAGTTCCTCACCAACAAGTGGGAACACGAACTCGACTACGTCCTGCGCAAGAGCCTGTGGGGCTTCCGTGGTACCCGGATGGCTGTCCGCTTCCAGTACGAGTGGCACAACGCCGAAGGCCAGTGGTTCCGCTCCTACGGCAACGAACTGTGGGAGTTCGCCGACAACGGTCTGATGCGCCGCCGCGAGGCCAGCATCAACGACCTGCCCATCAACGAGGAAGACCGCCGCTACTTCGGCCCCCGCCCCGACAGCGAGCGCGGACCCGGGCACGACATCCCCCTCGCCTGAAGCCACCGCAGGTCCAAGGCGCCCATGACGGTGCCTGCGCATGGCACAGCAACGAGTGAATGGCCATGACCCTCAAGCTTCCGCACCATCGACGTGGCTGGACACCGGGTGTTCCACCGGGAAGCCGGTGAGCCTGGCGCACCGAAGCTGGTCCTCCTGGGCGGTTTCCCGTCCTCGTTGCACCAGTGACCAGGGGCAAGTCCACCTCACCCCGCTTCGCTTCAGCGATCCGGAATCGGTTGTGGACGGCCGGCCCGGCACCGAACTCGCCCGGCATCTCCCGCTACTGCAGCCCGTCTTGAACCGCGCAGCAACCCCTCGAACTGCCACCGCGGCCGCTCAAGGTCGGGCCGAACCTGCCAATTGGCAGGTAGCGCTCGATGAACTCCCATTCCAGGTCCGTATGGCGGTGACGGGGAGCTCGGCGTGGTGCCGTTTGTGCGGCAACGTACTCACTTTGGCCACGAGTTCGCCGGTTCTTTCGGCCACGCCAACAGGGGCCACCCCGCCTGCCCAGGCGGTCCGCGAGCACGCCACCGTCGACCGCGCCACGGCGCCGCCGACGCCGTAGACCGCGTGACGAAACCGGCGAAGGACGCCGAACAGCCCCGTTCCAGCGTCAGATGGAGCGACAGGAGGGACGACTGCGAAGCCGCCGAGTCGGTTTGACGAGCATGGTGGTCCGCAGCCGCCAGAAGGCGCGCGGCAGCGCCGGCCTCGCATCGGCCACCTCGCGCGCCATGCTCTAGCCGCCGGTGATCACGGTGTGACGGACTCGGAGTGACCCCCGGCCAGCCGACGCGGTCCCCCACGCGACTGCGGTGGGTCCGGACCCCGAGGGAGGCGTAGCTTGGATATGGACCCCGGCAAGGAAGGCGTGCCATGACCGGGCCCAGCGAATTCTCAGACCGCGATCGGCACACCGCAGCGGAACTGCTGGTCCGCTGCCTGGAGAACGAAGGTGTCCGCGTCGTCTTCGGCCTTCCCGGCGAGGAGAACCTTCACCTGACCTTCGCCCTGGCGCGCTCCGGCATCCGGTACATCCTGACCCGCCACGAACAGGCCGCCTCATTCATGGCCGAGATGTACGGCCGGGTCACCGGTACGGCCGGGGTGGTCTCGGCCACGCTCGGCCCGGGAGCCATCAACCTTCAGCTCGGTGTCGCCGACGCCATGACCAACAGCACCCCCCTGGTTGCCCTGTCAGCGCAGGTCGGCCACAACCGCAACTACAAGGAAACCCACCAGTTCGTTGACCTGGTCAACATGTTCGCCCCGATCACCAAGTGGTCGGCCAGCGTCCCCAGCGCCAGCGCTATCCCCGAAATGCTGCGCCGCGCGTTCAAGACCGCCGAAACCGAGCGGCCCGGCGCGGTGTACCTGGCGGTACCCGAGGACGTCGACGCCGCGCCCGCCGCCGCCGAGCTGCAACCGCTGCCTCGCTACGTGGTGCGCGCCGAGGCACCGTCGCCGGGCCAGATCGCCCGCGCCGCAGCACTCCTGCGCAGCGCTCGCCACCCCATCGTGCTGGCCGGCCACGGCGCCGCCCGCAGCGCCGCGGCCACATCGCTCACCGCTTTCGCCGGCTCCCTCGGACTGCCGGTGGCAACCACCTTCCATGGCAAAGGAGTCATTGCCGACGACCTCATCAACTCCATGGGCTCGATCGGCTTCATGCGCCGCGACTACACCAACTTCGGTTTCGACGCGGCCGACCTGATCATCGCCGTCGGCTATGAACTGCAGGAGTTCGATCCCGCCCGGATCAACCCCCAACGCGACAAGAAAATCATCCACGTGCACCGCATCCCCGCTGAGGTCGACGCGCACTACTCGATCGACCTTGGCATCATCGGCGACATCTCGCAGTCCCTGGACGCGCTGTCGGCCGCCGTCTGCGACCGCTTCCGCGGGCCGGCCCCGGCCAGGTGCCGCGAAATGGTGCAAGCCGAGCTGGATCGCGGACGTGCCGACGGCCGGTACCCGCTCGCACCGCAGCGCATCGTTGCCGACACCCGCGCCGCTCTGGGGAGGGACGATGTCGTACTCGTCGACACCGGCGCCCTGAAGATGTGGATGGCGCGGCTGTACCCCACGTACGCGCCCAACACCTGCCTGATCTCCAACGGCCTGTCCGCAATGGGTTTCGCACTGCCCGGAGCGCTCGCCGTGGCCCTGGCCGAACCGGACGTCAAGGTGCTGGCCGCGGTCGGCGACGGTTCGTTCCTCATGCACTCCCAGGAGATCGAAACTGCCGTCCGCGAAGCCATCCCGCTCACCGTGCTGATCTGGGAGGACAACGGCTACGGGCTCATCGAGTGGAAGATGGACCTGACGCTCGGCGAACACGACGCCACCGCCTTCGGCAATCCCGACATCGTCCGCTACGCGGAGAGCTTCGGAGCCACGGGATACCGGATTGCCGACGCGGAGGAACTGCTGCCAACGCTGCGAACAGCCCTGGACGACCCCGGAGTCTCCATCATCGCCTGCCCCGTCGACTACAGCGAAAATCTCAGGCTCACCGCCCGCCTCGGCCAACTGGACGCCGCACTCTGACGTCGTTCTGGCTGATCCCGGGGCCCAAGTGAGCGCAAAGCTCCGCCGCCTCACCGCGACCCCATGTCGTGCTGGGGGCAACGGTCCAGGTCGGGCGGCACATGCGGCGGCGG